>JBAUOI010000333.1:0-12171 GCA_049579665.1 Methyloceanibacter sp. | reverse complement strand
GTGATCGCACCGATCTGCTCAAGCGCCTCGATCAGGCGGGGCAACAAAGCCAAGTGTGGCAGTCACCGCGAGGGACGCGTACGGGACGACCTGTCTCGCCACTCAATCATCGCTCCGCGCAAATCGGCGAATGGCTTCGGGCAACTCCGCTATTGCCAGGGCGCTTCGCGACGCTCTGCGATCGGCGGCGCGCTGGCCCCGTAAACACTCATAAGGGCCGGGCAAAGCCACCTCCTTTTGCCTTGGCAACGGCTTGCAAAATCGTATAAGGACTTCTTTATATCCTTATAGACAGAGGCCGAAACAAGCGGAAAGCCCAGCGTATGAACTACTATGTCAAAGACATCGGATTGGCCGATTGGGCCCGCAAGGAAATCGCCATTGCCGAGACCGAGATGCCGGGGTTGATGGCGGTGCGCACAGAATATGCGGCGAAGCAGCCTTTGAAGGGCGCGCGCATCGCCGGATCCTTGCACATGACCATCCAAACCGCCGTGTTGATCGAGACGCTGAAGGCACTAGGCGCCGATATCCGTTGGGCCTCCTGCAACATCTATTCGACGCAGGACCACGCCGCGGCGGCGATCGCGGCCAAGGGCATCCCGGTGTTCGCCTATAAGGGCGAGAGCCTTGAGGAATATTGGGACTACACGCATCGCATCTTCGAATGGGCCGACGGCGGCACGCCGAACATGATCCTCGACGACGGTGGCGACGCCACGCTGCTCGTCCATCTCGGCGCGCGCGCCGAGAAGGGCGACACCGCGTTTCTCGAGACCGCCTCCAACGAGGAAGAAGAAGTGGTCTATGCCGCGATCAAGAAGACGTTGAAGGAGAAGCCGGGCTGGTACACTGAGATCGCCAAGAACATCAAGGGCGTCACCGAGGAGACCACGACCGGCGTGCATCGCCTCTACGAGATGCAGAAGAAGGGCACGCTGCTGTTCCCCGCCATCAACGTCAATGACAGCGTCACCAAGTCGAAGTTCGACAATCTCTATGGTTGTCGCGAGAGCCTGGTCGACGGTATCCGCCGCGGCACCGACGTGATGATGGCCGGCAAGGTGGCGATGGTCGCCGGCTTCGGCGATGTGGGCAAGGGCTCGGCCGCCTCATTGCGCAATGCCGGCTGCCGCGTGCTGGTCGCCGAGATCGATCCGATCTGCGCGTTGCAGGCCTCAATGGAAGGCTACGAAGTCACCACCATGGAGGATGCCGCGCCGCGGGCCGATATCTTCGTCACCGCCACCGGCAACAAGGACGTCATCACTATCGACCATATGCGCGCGATGAAAGATCGCGCCATCGTCTGCAATATCGGCCATTTCGACTCGGAGATTCAGGTGGCCGCCTTGCGCAACATGAAATGGGAGAATGTGAAGCCGCAGGTGGATGAGATCGAGTTTCCCGACGGGCACCGCATCATCCTTCTGTCGGAGGGACGGCTGGTCAATCTCGGCAACGCCATGGGCCATCCGAGCTTTGTCATGAGCGCCTCCTTCACCAACCAGACGCTGGCTCAGATGGAGCTGTGGACCAACCCGAAGGCCTACAAGAAGGAGGTCTACACGCTGCCGAAACAGCTCGACGAGAAGGTGGCCCGGCTGCATCTCGGCAAGGTCGGCGCCAAGCTGACCAAGCTCAAGCAGGACCAGGCCGACTATATCGGCGTGCCGGTCGAAGGCCCGTACAAGCCCTACACCTATCGCTATTGATCGCCCTTCGTGTCATGCCCGCGTCATGATTAACCAAGGCGCGGACGCCAGTGGGCAAGAGTCCGCGATGCAGCTAATCTAAGCTTGATTCGCCTTGAGGCTCGCGGGGTCGATCGGCCCGCGTTCAGTCTGTGGCAGCGTGAAGCGAGGCGGGGCCATGGGCGGCGGCGTGGGAGCGAGGGACCATGCGGACCAGCGGGGGCAAGGCTGCACCTTCATTAAGGTGGCCAGAGGTGCTGTTCCGCGTCCTGATCTGCTCAATTCCGCTCTGCTCGTTGCCCTTCGGCGCGGCCTTTGCCGCAAGCGAGCCGACCGCGTTTGATCCGCGCACCCTGCTGACGATCGGCATCATTCTCGGCATCATCGCCTTTGCCGCCGGCACGGCGATCGCCTGCCTCCGCGCGACTGAGCGCGCTCGCAAAGCCGAGGCCCTCGCCGAGATCGAAGCCGAGCGCTATCGGCTGAGCGAAACCACGCTCGAGACGCTGCTCACGGCCGAGCCGCAGGTGTTGATGGTGGTGGCTGAGTCCGGCGAGGCCGAACTGCTGGTGGCGAGCTTGCCGACGACGCTCGGGGTGCCGCGCGACGCGGGCACACTGTTGAATTTCGCGGGCTGGCTCGATGCGGCCTCGGCCCAAGACCTCAATCGCGCCATCGATGCCCTGGCCGAGCGGGGCGAGCCCTTCAACTTGATGCTGCGCACGCAGCGCCACCGTTATGTCGAGGTGGACGGCCGCACCACTGGGCGCACCGTCGTCATCAAGGTGCGCGACCTCGCCGGCCAGCGGCTGGATCTTGCCGACGCTGCCGCCAAACAACGCCAGCTCGAGGATCAGATTGCCTCGCTGCGCGCGCTGCTCGACGAGGCGCATCGATCCGAGCGCGGCCGCGCCGAGACGAAGCCGAGCCTGGAAACCCGCTTCAGGAGCTTCGACCGGCTCGCCACCGCCTTCGCCGTATTCGACGCAAGCCAGCGGCTCACCCATTTCAACCAGGCCTATGTCGAGCTCTGGCAGCTCGACCCGGATTGGCTCGGCACGCATCCGCGCGACGGCGAGATTCTCGACCGCCTGCGCCAGGCGCGGCGGTTGCCCGAGAAGGCCGATTATCGCGACTGGAAGAAGGGCTGGCTCACCCGCTACGGCACCAATGCGCAGGCCGAGGATCAGTGGCACCTGCCCGACGGGCGTACGCTGCATGTCGTCGCCGACAGCGAGGGCGCGGCGGGCGTGACCTATCTCTACGAGAACGTCACCGAGCGGCTCAAGCTCGAGAGCCGCTACAATGCGCTAATCGAGGTGCAAACCGAAACGCTCGACACGTTGCGCGAGGGCGTCGCCGTGTTCGCGCCTAACGGCCGCTTGCGCCTCTATAATCGCGCGTTTGCCACCATTTGGCGGCTGAACCCGCGCCAGCTCGACGGCGAGCCGCATATCGAGGAGATCATCTCCTGGTGCCGCGTGCTGTATGACGCGCCGGAGGAGTGGGAGGGCATCAAGGAATCGGTGACTGCCATCGTCGCCGAGCGGATGGCCTATGAGCGGGAATTCGACCGCGCCGACGGCAGTGTGCTGGCTTGCGCCGTGCTGCCGCTGCCGGACGGCGGCACGCTGCTGACCTATGTCGATGTGTCGGACGTAAAGCACGCCGAGCGCGCGCTGATCGAGAAGAACGAGGCGCTCGAAGCAGCCGACCTGCTGAAGACCGCATTCATCAGCCATGTGTCCTACGAGCTGCGCACGCCGCTCACCAATATCATCGGTTTCAGCGAGTTGCTGGCGAGCCCGATCGCCGGCCCCTTGACCGACAAGCAGCGCGATTATCTCAACGATATCAGGCTGTCCGGGCGTACGCTGCTTGCCATCATCGATGATATTCTCGACCTAGCGACGATCGACGCCGGCACGCTCGAATTGAAGCTATCGCCGGTCAAGGTGCGCGACGTGATCGACCAGGCGGTACAGGGCGTGCAAGAGCGGCTGACCCAGAACCAAGTCGCGCTCGATATCGCGATCGAGCCCGGCATCGACGCGTTGGTCGCCGACGGCAGGCGCGTCACGCAGATGCTGTACAACCTTCTCTCCAACGCGATTGGCTTTTCCGACACCGGCGGCAAGATCGTGCTCGGTTGCGGGCGCGAGAATGCGATGATCGCCTTCACCGTCACCGATCAGGGCGTCGGCATCCCCGCTGATTACCAGCAAGCCGTATTCGATCGCTTCGAGAGCCGCCCGCACGGATCCGGTCACCGCGGTCTGGGGCTCGGACTCTCCATCGTCAAGAGCCTGGCCGAGCTGCATGGCGGCGCCGTCACGCTCGACTCCGCGCCGGGACGGGGAACGCGCGTCACCCTCTTGCTGCCGCTCAAGCAGGAGCCCGCGACGGATGACGCCGGGAGCGACGAGCCGCGCTACAGATCAAGCCTCGCCGGATGACCGCTAGTTTGAGTCTCGACGATGTCGATCTTGTCCAGCTCGACATCCTCGCCAGCCGCCTCGCACTGTTCCTCAAGACGGGCGACGTCATCGCCCTGTCGGGGCCGCTCGGCGCCGGCAAGACCACTTTCTCGCGCGCGCTCGTCACGCGACTCGACGGCGAGGGCGAAGTGCCGAGCCCGACTTTTGCGTTGATGCAGCGCTACGAGACGCCGCGCCTCACCCTCACCCATTGCGATTTCTATCGGCTGGAGCCGTCCGAGCTGGATGAGCTCGGCCTCGACGATGCGCTGACCGAGGGCGCGGTACTCATCGAGTGGCCCGAGCGCGCGGCGCGTTGGCTTCCGGCGGACCGGCTCGACATCGCCATGGACGAGACGGCGACGCCGAATACCCGCCGGATCGTGCTCGCCGGACATGGGAGTTGGGAACCGAGGCTCGTGCGTCTCAAGGCGATGGCGAAATTCCTCGACAACACGCCATATGCCGAGACCCCTGCCCGCTATCTGCAAGGCGATGCGTCGACGCGCTCTTATGCGCGGCTGGTGCTGCCCGATCGCTCGGCCATTTTGATGAACTCGCCGCGCCAGCCGGATGGGCCGCCGATCCGCGACGGCAAGCCTTACAGTGCTTTGGTGCATCTCGCCGAGGACGTGACGCCATTCGTGGCGGTGGCGGGGGCGCTCCGAGAACACGGCCTGTCGGCGCCGGCGATCTACGCCTTGGACCTCGACCAAGGCTTTCTCATTCTCGAAGACCTTGGTGACAGGGTGTTCGGCAGCGAAATCGCCCGCGGGCATAAGATGGCCGAGCTGTGGGGCCCGGCGGTCGACGTGCTTGCGGCGCTTGCGCATAAGCCGCCTCCGGACCTGCTGCCGATCGAAGGTCGCGCGCCTTATCAGCTGCCCTCGTTCGATGCCGAGGCGATGCTGGCCGAGGCGTCGCTCTTGATCGATTGGTTCTGGCCGGCCCTGCATGGCCGGCAAATACCAGACGAACTTGCCGAGGAGTTCAAGGCGCTGTGGCGCCCCCTGTTGGCAGAGGCGGCAAAGACCGACTTGGGCTGGGTGCTCAGGGACTATCACTCGCCCAATCTGATCTGGCTGCCTAAGCGGGAGGGGGTCAAAAAGGTCGGCATTCTCGACTTCCAGGACGCGCTCTTCGGCCCGCTTGCCTACGATCTGGTATCGCTGCTCCAGGACGCCCGGCTCGACGTTCCGGAAGCGCTTGAACGGGAGCTTCTCGCTCGCTACTGTTCCGCCCGGGGCGCGCAAAACAAAGACTTTTCAGGCGATCGGTTCGTCACGCTTTACGCGACGCTCGGCGCCCAGAGAAACTCTAAGATCCTCGGCATCTTTGCGCGATTGGCGAAACGTGACGGCAAGCGCGGTTATCTCGCTCATCTTCCGCGGGTCGCGCGCTACCTTGAGCGCGACCTCGCTCATCCCGCCTTGGCCGAACTCCGTCGCTTCTATGCGCGCGAATTTCCCGCCGCGGAAACCCTCCCACCGCTCGTTGTGTAAAGGACGCGAGAATGACTGAGGCGAGGACGGCGATGGTTCTGGCTGCCGGCTTCGGCGAGCGCATGCGCCCGCTCACCTTGCGCATGCCGAAACCGCTGGTGCCGCTGGCCGGCAGGACGCTGCTCGATCATGTGCTCGACCGACTCGCCGCGGCGGGCGTCACCACTGCCATCGTCAACGTCCATTACCTCCCCGAACAACTCGAGGCGCATCTGGCCGCCCGCAATGGCAGGCCGCCGGAGACGTTCGTCTCTGACGAGCGCGGCGTGCTGCTCGACACCGGCGGTGGCGCGAAAAAGGCGCTGCCGCTGCTCGGGCGAGGTCCTTTCTTCATCCATAACGCCGATTCGGTGTGGAGCGAAGGCGCGACGCCCGCGCTGACACGCATGTTGCGGAAATGGAACCCAGCGGCGATGGACTGCCTGCTGCTGCTTGCGCCGACAGCCACCAGCATCGGCTATGCGGCGAAGGGCGATTTCTCGATGGACGCCGAGGGTCGCCTCAAGCGGCGCGGCAAGAACGAGGTCGTGCCGTTCGCCTTTGCCGGCGTGTCGCTCTGCGATGAGAGGCTGTTCAAGGACGCGCCGGAGGGCCGCTTCTCGCTGAACCTGCTCTGGGATCGGGCGCTCGCCGAGGGCAAGCTCTACGGCGTGCGGCTCGACGGGCGCTGGATGCATGTCGGCACGCCTGACGCCTTGGCAGAAGCCGAGAGCTTGTACGAGCGCGAAGGTGCCTGAGCCCTTGCCGGCGGCCTCACGGCTCTACACCATCCCGCCCTCAGCGCCGTTCCTCACCACGCTCGCCAGGGCGATCCTCGCAGGCAACCTGCCCTCGCCCGGAGGGACCCGGCCCGACCCGCTCGCTCTGCCGCTCACCACCATCTATCTGCCCACGCGGCGCGCGGCGCGCGCGCTGGGCGAGGCGTTCTTGGCGGAGGCCAAGGGCGAGGCCCTGCTCCTACCGCGCATTAGGGCGCTCGGCGATCCCGATGAGGACGCGGCGATCATTTTCGGGTCCGAACAGACTCTTGGGGACGACGGCGCGCTCGGCGAAGCCGCGATCGGCGCATTGCCGCGGCGGCTTGCTCTGATGCGGCTCGTGCTTGCCTTCAGGCACCTGCTCCGCCTTGAGGCCGCGGTGGAGCGCGGCGTGACCGCCTCTCCGGTCGTCGATGTGACTCCCGGACAGGCCTCTTATCTTGCCGCCGATCTCGCCAATCTCATGGACGTGATTGAAACCGAAGAGATCGATCTGTCCCGGCTCGATGCGATCGTGCCCGAGGAATTCGCCGGCCACTGGCAACTCACGGTCGAGTTCCTCAAGATCGTCACCGAGCACTGGCCGAACTATCTCGAAGACCAGGGGCTGGTCTCGCCGGTCGCCCGCCGCAACAGGCTGATGGCACTGGAGACCGACCGGCTGGCCAAAGGCTCGGCCTATCCCGTCATCGCCGCGGGCTCGACAGGCACAGTGCCGGCGACCGCGCGGCTGCTGCAAGTCATTGCCTCTCTTCCGAACGGCGCCGTGGTGCTGCCGGGGCTCGACAAATCCCTCGACGAGGAGAGCTGGGCCACGCTGGCCGAGCATCCCGAACATCCGCAAGCCCGCATGGCAGAGTTGTTGCGTAAGCTCGTGGTGCGGCGCGACGAGGTCGCCATCGTGCCGGGGAGCGAGCCCGATGCCGCCTGCCGCGCCCGACTCTATTTTTCCAGCGAGGCGCTGCGACCCGCCGAGAGCACCGAGAATTGGCAGCAATTCCTCGCCGCGGAGGAGTTGTCGCCCGAGGGGCGCGCGAGCTTCGCCAATGCGCTTGCCGGCATGCGGCTCGTGGTGGCGCCGACCGCGCATGACGAGGCCGAGGCCATCGCCCTGATCCTGAGATCCTGCATCGAAACGCCGGGCAAGACCGCGGCGCTTGTCACGCCCGACCGCGTGCTGGCGCGGCGCGTGGCGGCACGGCTGAAGCGCTACGATTTGGCGATCGACGATTCTGCCGGCATTCCGGTCGCGCGCACCGTGCCGGGCGCCTTCCTCGATCTCGTGTTGGGCGCTTTCGAGAGAGACTTCGCGCCGCCTGAGCTGATGGCTCTGCTCAAGCACCCTCTGGCGCTGCTCGGGCGGCGCCCTGAGCAGGCGCGCGACGTGGCGCGGGCGCTCGAGCGCGGCGCCTTCCGCGACGTCTATGTCGGACAAGGGCTTGCCGGAGCGCGAGCCGCACTGGAGGACGCACGAGAAGAGGGGAAGCGCGGGCGCCTCGGCGCTGGAGACCATCAGGCGGCGCTCGGGCTTCTGGCCGATCTCGAGGCGGCTTTCGCCCCACTTATGGACTTGGCAAGAGGCGACCTGCCTAATCCCGCCGCGCGTCTCGCGGAAGCCCATGCCGCGGTGGCCGAGAAGCTGGCGCGTGACCCAAGCGGCTCACCCTCCGCCCTATGGCAGGGCGATGCCGGTGAAGCGCTTTCCGTCCTGCTCGCCGAGCTGATCGATGCAGGGCATGGCCTCGCGCTCACCGCCGCGGATTATCCGCCCTTCTATCGCAGCCTCGTTGCCGGCGAGGTGGTGCGGCCACGCGCGGCGCTGCATCCGCGGCTCTACATCTGGGGACCGCTCGAAGCGCGGCTACAACAGCCCGATCTCGTGATCCTCGGCAGCCTCAACGAAGGGGTGTGGCCCCGCCACCAGGAGGCGGGACCATGGCTCAGCCGGCCGATGCGCGAGAAGCTCGGCCTCACCCCGCCCGAGCGGCGCATCGGCCTTGCCGCGCACGATTTTGCCCAGGCGCTTGGGGCGCGCGAGGTCTATCTCACTCGTGCGCACAAGGTTGACGGCGTGCAGACCGTGCCATCGCGCTGGCTCCAACGCTTGCTCGCCTTAGTCAAAGCATCGGGGCTCGAGCAGAAGATCGAACCCGGGCAGCCCTGGGTCGCATGGGCACGAGAGCGCGACAGCGCGCCATTCGAGCCCATAGAGGCGCCGGAGCCGAGGCCGCCGGTGGATGCAAGGCCGAAGCAACTGAGCGTCACGCGCATCGAACGCTGGATCGCCAACCCCTACGAGATCTTCGCCAGGCACGTCTTGAAGCTCGAGCCGATGCAAGAGCTCGGCAAGGAGCCAGACGCCGCCATGCGCGGCACGATCGTGCATCGCGCTTTGCACGACTTCTCCCGCGCCTTTCCCGACGCCCTCCCGGCCGACATCGAGGCCGCGCTGACCCGCATTGCCAACGCGTATTTCACGAAGCTCGACGGCTCGTCTTTGGTCAAAGCTTTCTGGCGTCCGCAGCTCCGCCACTTTGCCCGTTGGTTCGCGGCAACCGAGCCTGGCCGCCGCGTCGGGATCGCGCGCATCCTGACCGAAGTCAAAGGCGCGCTCCTCGTCGGCACGGGCTTCACCCTCAGCGCGCGGGCCGACCGGATCGACGTCGCCGATGACAGCGCGGTGGTGATCTACGACTACAAAACTGGGAAGCTGCCGGTGCAGAAGCATGTCGAGGATTTCTACGCGCCGCAGCTCTCGCTCGAGGCTGCCATCGCCGAGGCGGGCGGCTTCGAGGGCCTTGAGAGGGCTAGCGTTAACGGGCTCGTCTATATCCACGTCTCGGGCCGTAATGACGGCGGCGAGGAGCGCGACGCGGCAAAAACCCCTCCATCGCTGCTTGCCAAGGAAGCGCTAAAGAAGCTGAGCGATCTCATTGCGCGTTACACCGATCCAGCCATGCCCTACGAGGTGAAGCGCCGCAGAGGTCCGCTCGCCCGCGCTTACGATTACGATGACTACGAGCATCTCGCCCGCGTCAAGGAATGGCTGACGCAAGAGGCCGAGGAGGAGTTCCGATGAGCGCGCGGACCCTTCCCCCAGAAGCAGACAGAAATCAGGCGCGCGCCTCGGACCCTTCGGCGTCGGCCTGGGTGTCGGCCAATGCCGGCACGGGAAAGACCGCGGTGCTGGTCAAACGGAGCTTACGGCTCCTGCTCGACGGCTTCAGGCCTGAGTCCATCCTGTGCCTGACCTACACCAAGACGGCGGCGGCGGAGATGCAGAACCGCCTGCTCAAGGTGCTTGGCGAGTGGGCGACGATCGACGATGGCAAGTTGCGGGGGGAGCTCTTGGAATTGATGCGGCGCGCGCCCGACGAGAAGGAGCTGCGTATCGCCCGGCGCCTGTTCGCGCGCGCGCTCGAAGCCAAAGGCGGGCTGAAGATCCACACTATCCACGGCTTCTGCGAGCGGCTGCTACAGCACTTTCCGCTGGAGTCGCAGGTAACGCCACATTTCTCGGTGCTGGACGAGCGCGAGCAGGCGCTGCTCCGCCGTGCCGCCTTCGACGCCACGGTCGCGCACGCCGCCGCCGCGGACGGCGACGGCATTCTCGGCCAGGCGCTCGCCAAGATCGTCGGGCTCACCTCCGGCGACTACATCCGCCAGGTGATCGATACCGTGCTCGGCAAGCGCGCCGAGCTTCAGCGCATGGTTGCGTATCACGACTCGGGAGCCGACTGGACCGAGGTCGAATGTCAGGCGCTCAAGCGCCTGTTCGACGTAACGGAGGAAACGGAGGAGGCGCTGATCAAGCAGCTCGCCGGCGTCCTGAGCGACGACGAGATCGACTCTGTCCTACCCGTCTTTGCCGAATTCGGTTCGGGGGCGCGAGACAGCGAGGTGGAAGCTGCCTTGCGCACGGCTCGGTCGAGCGGGGGCGAGAAACGCGCGGCCGCGCTAGCGCTGGCGTTCTTGACGCAAGAAGGCAAGGTGCGCGCGCAGATTTGCAGTAAGGCGATCGAAAGAGGCGCCCCCTCGATCTGCGCGCGGCTCGTCGAAGCGCAAGCAACCTTTGCCGCTCTCACCGACAAGCTGGCGCATTTGCGCCTGGCTGAAGCGAGCACCGCAGTGCTGGCGCTCGCCGACGCGGTGCAGGCCGACTACGAGCGGCGCAAGCGGGCCGAAGCCGCGCTCGACTATGACGACCTCATCGTCAAGACGCAGGCCCTGCTGTTGCGCGCCGACGCCGCCGCCTGGGTGCTCTACAAGATCGACGGCGGCATCGACCATATCCTGGTGGATGAGGCGCAGGACACGAACCCGGCGCAATGGAGCATCATCGAGGCTCTGGCGGCGGAGTTCTTTGCCGGCAGCGGCGCGAGCGAGAAGCTCCGCACATTGTTCGCCGTGGGCGACGAGAAGCAGTCGATCTACTCCTTTCAGGGCGCGAACCCGGCGCGGTTTGGCGAGGTGGGGCGCGCCTTCAAGCAAAGGGCCGAGGCGCTCGGTCTTACTTGGTACGAGGTGCCACTCACGCTCTCCTTCCGCTCGACCAAGCCGATCCTCGAGGCCGTCGACAGCGTGTTCGGACGCGTGCCGGCCGCGGACGGGCTGACCTGGCAGGCGGGCGCGACCATCCAGCACCACCCGTTCAGGACGGGCGAAGCGGGTCTGGTCGAGCTGTGGGAGGTCGAGACCGAGGAGAAACCGGCTGAAACCGATGCCTTCGAACCCTGGAACGAGGAGCCGGCCGGCGCCCGCTCGGTCGATCAACTCTGCAAGCGTATCGCCACCGTGATTAAACGATGGTTCGACATTGAAGAGCTGCTTGTCTCGAAGGGTCGCAAGATCAGGGCCGGGGACATTTTGATCCTGGTCCGCCGCCGCGATCCCTTCACCACGCCGATGATCCGCGAATTGAAGCGGCTTGGCGTGCCGGTGGCGGGAGCCGACCGCATGAAGCTAACCGACCAACTCGCGGTGCAGGATCTCGTCGCGCTCGCCAATTTTCTGCTAATGCCTGAAGACGATCTCACGCTCGCCGTCGTGCTCAAGAGCCCGCTATTCGGTTTCGATGACGACGACCTCTTTACGCTTGCATATAAGCGGGAGGGCTCGCTCTGGGCGGCGCTCAGAACCAAGGCGAAAAGCGATGCGCGCTTCGCGGAAGCCGCCGAGCGCCTCTCCGCCTGGCTGGCACGCACCGACTTCTTGCCGCCCTACGAGTTTTTCTCCGAGCTGCTCGGTGCAGAAGGGCAGCGCTTGCGAAAGGCGATGCTCACGCGGCTTGGGCCCGAGGCGGCCGAGGCAATCGATGAGTTTCTCGACACCGCGCTCGCCTACGACCGCGACGCCGCGCCATCGTTGCAGGGCTTCGTCAATCAGCTCCGCGCGGGCGATGTCGAGATCAAGCGCGACATGGAGCAGGAGCGCGACGAGGTGCGCATCATGACTGTGCACGGCGCGAAAGGCTTGCAGGCGCCGATCGTATTCCTGCCCGACACCTGCATGCGGCCGCGGCTGCAAGGGGTGCGGCTCTATCCCCTGCCGCGTGCGGGCGAGGCTCCCGACGAGGTCGGCCACCTGATTTGGCCGCCGAAAGGCCTCTCGGACCTCGCGGGCATCGAGGCGAGCAAGGCGCTGCTCGATCGTGCCGAGATGGAGGAACATCACCGGCTGCTCTACGTGGCCATGACGCGGGCCGAGGACCGGCTCTATGTCTGCGGCTGGCACGGCCTCC
>JBAUOI010000332.1:0-3710 GCA_049579665.1 Methyloceanibacter sp. | reverse complement strand
GGACGGCTCCGGCCCGGGTGCGCAGGATGAGGATACCTATCCGCCCGATCCCATGGCGGCGGCGCCGGGACAGGATACCGATCCCAACGCCTATCCCGCGGGGCCCGAGGACGAGCCGCAGGAATGGGTGCAGGTGCTCGTGTCGGGTGCCGGCATGCACGGCACCGCGTCGGAGGATGCGCCCGCGCTGTTCGCGTTCCCCTATGGCCGCACGTTGCGGGTTGTGTCGCGCTATGAGGGCTGGGTCGAGGTGACCGACCCGCAAAGCGCCGCCACCGGCTGGATGAAGGCGCAATATCTCGCACCCGCCGCCCCGCCCGGGGCTCCGCAGCAAAGCGATGCGTGGTACGAGGACCAGCAGCCGCACCGGCGCCCCGGCTGGTTCCGGCGGAATGGCGGCTTCGCCGACATGATCAACCGGGCGCTCGGCGGCCACTAGACGCTGCTCCGGACTGAGCGACCTTCTCACTTACGTTTGATCAATCCCGAATCGTCGTCGCGCTTGAGAAACGCGCGGCGATGGGTATAGAGTTGTTTTTGACGGTGGGACACACGATGCGGAGTTTGGCATGCGTGGCCTATTGCCGTCGGTCTGGCTGATACTGGCCGGCCTCTATACTGTCTCCCTTCTCGCTCTCATCCAGCCTTTCTCCCGCATTGACGATTGGCCAACGTCGCCGCCTGTCAATGAGACGGTGCGGGCGAAAGAGCCGCGAGGCGTGGCTTTGCGGTCTGCTGCCGAGGCCGCCGCGCCATCGTTCCAACTCGTGTCGCTCGCCGCGCCGATCGCGCCCAAGGCTGTCGAGCGGCAAGTCGAATGGGTGCAGATCGGGGACTACACCACCGTGGTCCGTGCCGAGCCCACCACGGCCTCGCCGGTGCTGTTCGATTATGCCGCCGGCCGGCCGCTCAGGGTGATCGCGCGCGAAGGGGGCTTTGCCCGCGTGCAGGATCTCGGCAGTGGACAATATGGCTGGGTGAAGCAAAGCGCGCTCGCGCCGTTCACCGGAGGCTATCGCCAGCACGAGGATCTGGCGCCTCAGCCGCAACTGATCGCCGCCGCGCCCGCTTCCGTTCCGGCGCAAATGGCCACACCGCAAGTGCCCGCGCCGCAAGCGATCGCTCCGAAGCCGAGCGCCGCGAAGGTGGCGGTTTCCGCCAAGAGGATTCAGCCGCCGCGGCCCGATCCCGCCGCGGCGCGGCCTGACAAGGAGGCGGTCGCGGCCGTGGAGCCTAGGCAACGCGGCTTCTTCGGGCTGCGGCGTAACCGGCCGCAACGCGTCGCGCTCAGCGGCAACGAGTCGAGCTTCGCCGGCATCATAAGCCGCGCCTTCGGCAAGTAAGTAAGTTGCAGATCGCTCAGGCTGGAGGAGACGCCTCGGGGCGGGGCTCGTCGTGCTCGTGGGCGTGATGATCGTGGTCGTGATCATGCCCATTGCCGCCATGCCCGCTGCCATTGCGGCCATTGCCGTTGCCGGCATGCGCGTGAGCGGCGTAGCCGGGCTTTGCCGCGACGCGGCGCTCGCGCTCGACCGCGACCCGCGCCGCCTCGTTCTGCGTGTAGATCTCCATATGCTCGGCATCTTCCTCGGCCACCGGCGTCAGCGCGCCGTCCATATACAGCTTGGCGTTAGGATCGGCCTCGATCTTGTGCACGATGGCTTTGAGCATGCGCCAGCGCTTGGCGAGCGCCAGCGCCTTGCGGGACATTTCGGCGGCATAGCGCGCATAGAAGGGGATGGGCGATTCAAGCGGCAGGCCTGAGCGGCGGTCGCCGCGGCGCTTGATGCGGAAAATGCCCCATTGCAGCGGATGCAGATTCTCGACCGGCACTGCGCTCGAGAACCAGAACAGCACCGGCATCAGCGAGCGGATATTGATGCCGCAGGCATAAGCGCGCCGCAGCACCGTCTCCAGATGCTCCTCGGTATAGAAGATGCTCCAGGCCGTGCGATAGGCCTCCTGCCATTCCGCCTTGCTCATCTTGGGATGGGCGGTGACGACATGCTCGAGCTCGTATTTGTTCATGTCGGGGTCCATCCAGACCCCCTTCTCGGCCAGCACCTTGTGGTCCTCAGACCCCGGCAGCGGCGTCAGCACGAAGAACTCGAGCATGTCGAGCGGCAGCTCTTTCTTGATGATGTCGAGGTCGTGGCGGATCGACTCCGGCGTGTCGTTGGGGAAGCCGAGAATGTAGCCGGCGAAGGTCATGATGCCGTACCGCTTCCATTCGAGCAGCATCTTGCGGTACTCGGTGATCTTGTTCTGCCGCTTCTTGGCGGCGATCAAATTCGCCGGGTTGATGTTCTCCAGCCCGATGAACACGCGCGTGACGCCGGCGCGGCGCGACTTCTCGATGAAATTCGGGATGCGGTGGCAGAGCGTGTCGACCTGGATCATGAAGCGGACGTCCATGCCGTCCTCCTCGCGCAGCTTGATGATCCGGTCGTAGATCGCTTCCCAATCCTTGTTGCGAGCGAAATTGTCGTCGGTGATGAAGAAGCGGTTGACGCCCTGTTCCCAGTTCATGCGCAGGATGTGCTCGACGCTGTCCGGCGTGCGATAGCGCGATTTCCGACCCTGCACGTTGATGATGGTGCAGAACGAGCATTGGAAGGGGCAGCCGCGCCCCGCATCGAAGCTCGTCACATTGCCGACGGTGCGCTGCACGAAGTCGTAAGGCAGGAAGGGCGGCGAGGCGATGTTGCCGAGGCCCGGCAGGTCCTTCATGTAATTATAGAGCGGCTTCAGCGTGCCGCGGGCGGCGTCCTCGATCACCTCGTCGATATGCTCTTCGGCCTCGCCGGCGAAGATCGTGATGCCGAAAGCCTGGGCCTGCTTGATGTCGTCGGGAATCTCTTTCAGCATCGACAGGCAGCCCGAGACGTGGAAGCCGCCGATCATCACCTGGATGCCGGCTGCGCGCAGCGGCCGCGCGATGTCAACCGCGCGCGGGAATTCGTTCGATTGCACGCCGACGATGCCGACCAGCCCGAGCCCGCCATTCTCGGCGATGCGGCGCATGAGCTTGTTCGGAACGACGCGGGTGTTGGTCTCGTCGATGGCGATGACGTCGATCGGCAGATCTGGGCCGAGCACCTCGCGTTTCGCCGCGCCGTTGGCCAGGCTGAACACCGCGGCAAGCGAGTTCGACGGCATGGTCGAGCGGAGCCATTGCACGACATAGCCGTCAGCGTCGTAATGCGACGGCTTGATCAGGATCAGTTGAAAGCGCCGTGTCGTCGCGCGTTTGCTGCCGAGCATCCCTCAGTCCCAGGAAGACGATGGTTGGCGAAGGGAAGCCCGAACGGCCCCCGCAAGCCTTTCGCTTCCGACTGGACGCTTACCGGCTTTCGCGTCCGCAACCCCCGAGCATACCGCCGGGTGGCGGGAATGGCCCTTCGGCTCCCGCCACGATTAACTCTAAGCTACTCAAACATATTCTCGGCGGAGGGTCCAACGGAATAGGCCGCGGCCCGGGAAAAGTTCCGCCTCGACTGCCTAGGTGGAGGCCTGATTTCCGCCGCTTTCGCGCGCCTGGTCGAACTCGGCAATATCCTTTGCCAGGAAATAATTCAGCATGGTGCGGATGGCGGCGATCACGGCGAGCTTGGTGATGTCGTCCCAGGTGGGGGCCACGGCCGTGCGCACGATATCGGCGGCAAGCGCGAATTCGAGCGCGAGCAGAATCCAGGTGGCGAATCTAAGCC
>JBAUOI010000331.1:0-6696 GCA_049579665.1 Methyloceanibacter sp. | reverse complement strand
AAGTCCGGTGTTAAAATCGCCATGACCGCCGCGGCCCTCGTGGTTTCGGGTACGGCTCTGATCGCCACGGCGATGGCCGATCCGATTCCGGGACGGTGCTTCGGTGTGAACGGCTGCGCCGGCAAGGGCGCTTGCAAGAGCACCAAAAATGACTGCAAGGGCAAGAACGCCTGTAAGGGCCAAGGCTGGGTCTCGATGCTCCAGGACGAGTGCAAGAACGCCAGCGGCCAGTTCGAAGCAAGCTCAGCAATTTAGGCTAGCAACGGCCGGCCGCGGCGTTCGCGGCCGGCCATTCCGCCCTTCTCGAGGAGCTTAGGGCCATGACCAGCGGCAAGCCTCCTTATCTCGGCTTCGGCTTAGGGCTGAGGCCGCAACATTATCGGGAGATCCTCGACGGGTCGCCTGCCATCGACTGGTTCGAGATCATCTCCGAAAACTACATGATCGAGGGCGGCCAGCCCTTGTACATGCTCGACCGGATCTGCGAGCGCTATCCCGTCGTGATGCATGGCGTGTCGCTGTCGATCGCCTCGACCGCGCCGCTCGACGTCGACTATCTCGGCGCGCTGAAGAGACTTGCCGAGCGCGTGAACCCGAAATGGATCTCCGACCATTTGTGCTGGACCGGCGTGCATGGCGTGAACCTGCATGACCTGCTGCCCATCCCTTACACACAGGAAGCGCTGGACCATGTGGTCGACCGCGTCGGCAAGGTGCAGGACTTCCTCGGCCGCCGGCTGACGCTGGAGAACGTATCGAGCTACGTGACCTTCGGCCAATCCGAGATGACCGAATGGGAGTTCGTCAGCGAGGTGGCGAAGCGCGCCGATTGCTGGCTCCTGTTCGACGTCAACAATGTTTACGTCAGTGCCTTCAACCACGGCTTCTCGACCGACGAGTTCCTGCACGGCGTGCCGCGCGACCGCGTGGTCCAATTCCATGTGGCCGGCCACAGCCATGAAGAGAGCCACATTATCGACACGCACGACCATCCGGTGTGCCCCGAGGTGTGGGATTTTTATCGCGAGTCGGTCACCCATTTCGGTCCAGTCTCGACCATGATCGAGCGCGACGACAATATCCCGCCGCTTGCCGAGCTGGTCGACGAGCTTGAGCATGCGCGCTCGATCGCCAGCGAGGTTTTCACCGGGAAGCGGCTCGCGGCAGCGGAATGAAGAGTCTCAGAGAGCTTCAGGAGACGTTCCAGCGCGGCATCCTCGCCGGCGACGACTCGATCCTCGCCGAGGTGAAGGACAGCGCCAAGGAACAGCGCAAGGTTCTGTTTGGCGTCTATCGCAACGCCTATGTCGCGCGCCTCGCCGAGATTCTCGCCGACGACTATGCGCAGCTTCATGCTTATCTCGGCGATCAAGCCTTCGCCAAGTTGGTCAAGGCCTATATTGATGCCAATCCCTCGGACCAACGCAGCGCCCGCTGGTTCGGCCGGCATC
Organism: Methyloceanibacter sp.; assembly: GCA_049579665.1. Taxonomy (GTDB): domain Bacteria; phylum Pseudomonadota; class Alphaproteobacteria; order Rhizobiales; family Methyloligellaceae; genus Methyloceanibacter. The sequence goes on along the minus strand of JBAUOI010000331.1, from coordinate 5,245 downwards.
TGCCAGACTTCGTGCGCGAGAGCGGCGACTACGCCAAGCATCCCGAAGTGGCTGAGATCGCCGATCTCGAAAAGGCGCTTGCCGATGCCTTTGACGGTCCTGATGCCACCCCGCTGACGATCGATGCGCTGACGCCGCTTGCTCCGGAGGCCTGGCCGCATCTCACGCTGGAGCCGCATCCGACGGCGATCCGCCTGACCTTCAGCACCAATGCCGCCGAGATCTGGTCGGCATTGAAGGAGGAAACCGCTCCCCCCAAGCCAAGCCAGCTGCCCGAGCCGCAAGCCATCGTGGTCTGGCGGCAGGACTTCATGGCCCGCTTCAAGCCGCTTAGCGCCGAGGAAGCCATGATGTGGAACGAGGCGGTCAAAGGCGTCACGTTCGGCGTGCTCTGCGAGATGGTGGCGACCTTCGCCGGCGAGGACGAGGCCGAGCTTCGCGTCGCGACCTATCTCAAAGGTTGGGTCGACATGGGGATGCTGGCGGGTTTTCAGACGCATTAGCCCCGGGCCGGGCGAGATCGCAACCCGCGACCGCGAGCGGCTGCGGCCCCGGAAACAACGCATCGCTCCGTCCTGTCAGCCAATAGGCCAGAAGCCCGACCCATTCGCGCGAGGCCACGTCGACCCGCCGCAAGCCTTCCGACACCTTATCGAAGGGCCGCGTCAAATCGGCCTTGCCGCGCGTTCGATAGTCCAGCGGCCAGGGCTCGACATTGAAGCCGGCCTGACGGAAGGCCCCCATCGCGCGCGGCATGTGATAGGCGGAGGTGATCAGCAGCCAGCGCTTGCCGGGACCGAGTTCGCCCGCGCGCGCGAATTCCTGCTTGAGATACGCCGCGTTCTCATAAGTGTCGCGCGACTTCGCTTCGAGGATCAGCCGGTCTTGCGGCACGCCGAGCGCGGTGAGCAGCGTCTGCGCCCCCTCGGCCTCGCTGCCCGACGTGTAGAGGATGCCGGCATCGCCGCCCGAAAACGCGATCTTCGCCTCCGGGAAGCGGCGGGCAAGCATCGCAGCCTCGACCATGCGCTCGCCAGCCTCGTTCAGCGTAGGCGCGCCGCGCGCCTCGCCGACCAGCCTGTCCTCGGCGCCGCCGAGAATGATGAAGCCGGTCGGCGGCGGCGGATCGTCGAGATTGGCCCTGGGGAAGCGATCCTCGAGCGGCAGGATCAGCGCGTTGCCGAGCGGCGAAAGCCCGGCGACGAGCAGCAGGATCGCGCCGATGGTGACGAAACGCCGCCCCCATCGGGCCCAACCCGTCCAGATCAGGATCGCGCCATAGCCGATCAGGAGCGCGATCAGCGTCGAGGGTTGCAGCAGGAACCACAGCCCTTTGGCGATATAGAAGAACATCGGAAACCCCCGCCCCTAGACTAACCACAAAGCCGCCAGTCCGAGAAAGGCGAAGAAGCCGACCACGTCGGTGACGGTGGTGACGAACACGCCGGAAGCGATGGCGGGGTCGAGGTCGAGCTGATCGAGCCCAAGCGGGATGAGGATGCCGGCGAGAGCCGCGGCGACGAGGTTGACGATCATGGCGACGCCGATCACCAGCCCAAGTTGATCGCTGCCGAACCAGAAATAGGCGATCGCCGCCATGATCACGGCAAACAAGAGCCCGTTGAGCAGGCCGACCGCCGATTCGCGCAAGATGACACGGAACGCATTGACCGGGCCAAGGTCTTGCGTGGCGAGCGCGCGCACGGCGACCGTCATGGTCTGCGTGCCAGCATTGCCCCCCATCGAGGCGACGATGGGCATCAGAACGGCGAGCGCCACCATCTGCTCGATGGTCGCTTCGAACAGGCTGATGACGAACGAGGCGAGGATTGCCGTCGCCAGATTGGCGAGCAGCCAGGTGAAGCGCAGCCGCGTGGTCTGCCACACCGAGTCGCTCATCGACTCGCCGGCCACACCGCCCATCCGCAAGATATCCTCTGACGCCTCTTCCTGCACCACCTCGACCACGTCGTCGGCGGTGATCACCCCGACCAGCCGCTTGTCGGCATCGACCACCGGCGCCGAGGTCAGATTGTAGCGTTCGAACTGGCGCGCCACCTCTTCTTGATCCGCCTCGGCCGGGATCGGATGGATGTCGCGGTCGGTGATGGAGTCGACGCTCCCCGTGCGCTTCGAGCGCAGCAGCCGGTTGAGCGCGACGGAGCCGATCAGGTGATACGCGGGGTTGACGACAAAGACCTCGTAGAAGCGGTCGGGGAGATCTTCCGCCTCGCTCATATAGTCGATCGTCTGCCCCACCGACCAAAACGGCGGCACGGCGATCAGATCGGTCTGCATGATGCGTCCGGCCGAGTCCTCCGGATATTCGAGGCTGCGCTCGAGCTGGGCGCGCTCGAAGGACGGCAGCTTGGCGAGAATGTCGGACTGCTCTTCCTTGTCGAGGTCCTCGATGACATAGACGGCCTCGTCGGAATCGAGCTGTTGCAGCGCCTCGGCGACCTGCTCGGATGGCATGACCTCGAGCACCTGGTCGCGCACCGCCTCGTCGAGCTCGGGCAGCGCCGCGGCCTTGAACTCGTCGCCCAACATGGTGATGAGGACGCCGCGCTGCTCGGGACGGAGCAGCTGGATCAGATCGGCAAGATCGGCTTCATGCAGCGGAAGTGTCAGCTCGCGGGCCTTGGCCGCGTCGCCTTCGTCGATCGCCGTGGAAACGGCATGCAGGAAGTCGGAGCGGATTCCGCCCTCTTCGTCGCGCAGTTCGACCTCGCCTGCGGCGTCCTGCATGGCCTGTCCGATCGTCGGGTTCTATCGTTCCCCTGTCCGGGTCGAGCCCGGGCATGACGCAATGAAGGAAAGGAAAGTGGTGCGGTCGAGAGGAATCGAACCTCCACGGGCTAAGCCCACAGCGCCCTCAACGCTGCGCGTCTACCAATTCCGCCACGACCGCTTAGCTTGACCTTCGGAAACTCGACAGACGTTCCGGCAGGCCATGCGTCAAAACGAGGAATCTCGAGGCTTTCCGTCCCCGATATGGCTATAGATTGCCCAATCGGCAAGCGCCGGCTGGGCCCGCTGCCTTAGCAAACCCTATTGGAGGGTGCAAGGTTTAGCCTAGGATATTAGTGCTCCGCTGGAAGTCGAAGCGCTCATGGCTGTCACCGCCCTTGCAAGCAAGCCACATCCGTCGCCCCAGGTCCAATGGCTGGCGAGCGCGGAGCCCGTGCCCTACGCCGACGCGCTCGCCTTCATGAATGGACGCGTGGCCGCCATCGCCCACGGCGAGGCTCAGGACTGCGTCTGGCTGCTCGAACACCCTTCCCTCTACACGGCCGGCACCAGCGCGGATCCCGCCGAGCTATTGACGCCGGACCGCTTTCCCGTCTTCAAGACCGGGCGCGGCGGCCGCTTCACCTATCACGGCCCGGGCCAGCGCGTGGCCTATGTGATGCTCGACCTCACGCGGCGCGGCCGCGACGTGAGGGCGTTCGTCCGCTCCCTTGAGGATTGGCTGATCGCCACGCTGCCTCGTCTCGGCGTCGAGAGCGAGCGTCGGCCCGGCGAGATCGGTATCTTCGTGCGAGGCGCCAAGATCGCCAGCATCGGCGTGCGCGTGAAACATTGGGTCACGCTGCATGGCGTGAGCCTCAACGTCGACCCGGACCTCGAGCACTTCGCCGGCATCGTGCCATGCGGTCTGGCCGATACGCCGGTCACCAGCCTCGCCGCGCTCGGCGCCGAGACCGACTTGGAGAAAGTCGATCAGGCGCTCCGCGCGGCCTTTGTCGAGACATTCGGCTGAGCGGCGAGCCTCAGCGCCAACGATCCGTCGCGATCACCTTGAAGCCAGGCGCAACAGAACCGCCCTCGTGGACGATCGTGACCCTGGTGACCAGCGCAGCCTCCGGGCCGCGCTCGCAGAGCTTGATCATCTTCGCCACCACATCGGCAGGGCCGGAGAACACCGCCTCGACGCTGCCGCCGCTCAGATTGCGCACCGTGCCGTCGAGGCCGAGCATGCGCGCGGTCTCGTCGGTCCAGGCGCGGTAATAGACGCCCTGCACCCTGCCCTCGATCTCGACCGTGACGGTGCGTGTCTCGTCGGTCTTCTGTGTCATCCGCCTACCAACGTGCCACGCCCGCGAAAGCGGGCATCCAATAAACACTGATCTTCGTTATCTCAGTAGTCCGAGTCTACTGGATTGCCCGGTCAAGCCGGGCAATGACAAGGAACTGGGAAGCTGAATCGTCAGGCGAATTCGAGGATGACCGCGTCGACATTCAGACTGTCGCCGGGTTTGGCGAGGATCTTCGAGACTTTCGCGTCGCGCTCGGCCTTCAGCACGTTTTCCATCTTCATCGCCTCGACCACGCAGAGCGCGTCGCCCGCCGCGACCTCCTGGCCTTCGCTCACGGCAAGCGACACCACGAGTCCCGGCATCGGGCAAAGCAGGAATTTCGACATGTCGGCCTTCATCTTGACCGGCATCTGCGCCGCAAGCTCGGTCTCTCGCTCGGTGAACACCCGCGTTTGCGCCTCGACGCCCTGAGAGGTCAGCAGAACGCCGTTCAGGATCGGGCGCACTTGCACCGCAGCGGGCGCGCCGTCGACCGTGCCCTCCCACACCGGAGCGCCGAACCACCAGGACGAGGCCAGCGTGATCGTCTTCGGCTTGCCCTTCCCTTCCGCGCCAAGTGTCACGGTAATCGGTCCGTCGAGCCCGCCCGCGACATTGACCTTCACCCGCTCCTCGCCAAGCTCGACGATGCGCGTCTGGGCAAAACGCACGGGCTCGCCATGCATCTGCTGGGTGATGGCGCGGCGCCGCACATTGCTCATATGGTCGATCGCCGCGGCGACCGCGACCAGCGTGTCGCGCACCTCGCCGACCGGCTTGGGCGGCTTGAAGCCTTCGGGAAATTCCTCTGCGATGAATTTGGTGGAGAGCCGCCCCTCCTTCCACCGCTCGTTACGCATCAACACGGCGAGGAAGGGAATGTTGTGGCGGAAGCCATCGATGGCGAAGGCATCGAGCGCGCTGCCCATCTCCTCGATGGCCTTGAGCCGCTTCGGCGCATGGGTGACCAGCTTGGCGATCATTGGATCGTAATAAACCGAGATCTCGCCACCCTCCTCGACGCCGGAATCGAGCCTGGTGGTGGCGCCGCCCTCGGTGCCGAGCTTGGGCGGACGGTAGCGCACCAGCCGCCCGGTCGAGGGCAGGAAGTTCCGCTGCGGATCCTCGGCATAGATGCGGACCTCGACGGCGGAGCCCTTGAGCTT
>JBAUOI010000330.1:0-14112 GCA_049579665.1 Methyloceanibacter sp. | reverse complement strand
CGGGATGCCTTGACGGCACCCCACCCGATATAGAAGCCTGACTTGGAAGCTGACCGATCCGTCGGTTTTAGCGGGCGCGTAGCTCAGCGGTATGAGCACTGCGTTGACATCGCAGGGGTCGCTGGTTCGATCCCAGCCGTGCCCACCATTCCCTCTCAGCAACTATTTTCGGTTCAGAAGCCGAACCAGATGCTGAAGCCAGGCCGGCGCCAGTACGGATACCCATAACCGTAATAGCCGTAGGGCCGATAGTAAGGCCGGTAATATGGCCGGTAGGCGTAACCCCGATAATAGGGGCGCCCGCGCCGATAGCCATAACGATACTTCTTCGCCTCATGAACAATGCTGTTACCCGGCGCAGCAGGGTGCAGTGCGGCACCTGCCGGCAGCGACATTGCGGGCTTCGGCGACATCAAGACCATAATAGCGAAACAGGCGGCGACTGCCGCGATGAGGGTAGCTTGCATGATGATCACCGTCTTCACTGATCCAGCCTGATAAACGGCCCGGCGCAAACCAAGTTCCGACCCAAGACGGCGTCACATATTTTCAATCTTTCCACCTTGATTTGGCGCAATGACGCGGATTGACCCCGGGCTTAGAAGGCGGAGATGCACGCCGTTCATTCAAGAAGAGAAGTGCCGAGAGACAAGGGCACGGGGAGGAGTGATGGCAAATTCGAAGCTGCTATGGCCGAGCCCAGATGAAGAGCGGCAACGGCAAGAGTTGATGGACCAGATGATGCAGGTTCGCGGCGTGGATGTCGTGGCGGCATCGCAGGTCGACGGCGGTCTCGCCTTGCTCGAGGCAATCGGCAAGTGCCGCTTGTGTGGCGACGAGAGAGCTTGCCGCCATTGGCTCGCCCGCGAACCGGGATCTACGCCGCAGGATTTCTGTCCCAACGCGGACTTCTTCGGCACCTTATTGAAGACGCCCGACTAAGCCCCTCCCGCCGTTACAGGGCGCGGGAGGATACGGTGCAGGGCGCGCTTGAGAGCGGCATGGCAAATTGCGGCTCTGCGGTCCGGCCTTTGGCGAGGCCGCGCGGCAACGCCATTTGCACAGGGGTGGGCTTGACGCTGTAATGCACGAGCGTGCCGCCCGAGCGCGCGTTTAGCCGGTCGGTTTCGGCGCGCGCCCGCTCCTCAGTGTCGAAACAAAGAAACACGCCATTGCGGACCACGGGGGTTGACGCCGCCCCGAAGATGCTGTCGGGGCTGCGATGAGCCCAGACCATGAAAAAATGTGTGTCGCTTTGCATGGAGATCCCCCCTCCCGTGCCAATGCAACCAAGCAACGCGCGGCCGGCGCTCCCGGTTCCATGCGGTTAGCAAGCGTTCCAAAATAGGGATTTGGGGGTTGCCCTGACCTTGTCCACCGTCGCATTCTAGGGCGGGGACAGGGGGAAGCAGGGTATGCGGACCGGGGGGCGCCGGGCGGGCACTTTTGTCATCTCGCTCGATTACGAACTGATGTGGGGCGTGAGGGATCACGCCACGCGCGCGAGCTATGGGCGGAACGTGCTGGGTGGGCGCGAGGCGATCCCGGCCATGCTCGATCTCTTCCACCGGCGGGGCATCAGAGCCACTTGGGCCACCGTTGGCGCGCTGCTCTGCGACAACAAGGACGAGCTCATCGCCCGGATGAAGCATGCCGCTGTAAGCCGCGCCGTGCTCGGCAGCCTTGAGGATATCGGCCCCGACGAGCGACGCGACCCGTATCATTTCGGGGGCTCGCTGGCGCGCCGCATCGCCTCCTGCGAGGGGCAAGAGATCGGCACGCATACGTTCTCGCATCGCTGCGCGCTCGAGCGCGGCGAGACGCTGAAAGGGTTCGCCGCCGATGTGTCCTACGCTCTCTTGCAGCTCAGGGAGTGGGGCATAAGGTGCAAGTCGATCGTGTTCCCGCGCAATCAATACGCCCCGACGCATCTTGACGCTTGCAGCCTGCTTGGCCTCACGCATTTTCGCGGCAACGAAAAGGCGTGGTTCTACGCCCCGGCTCCAGGCGATCGGCAGACCAAGCCGCGCCGGCTTTGCCGCCTCGCCGACAGCTATATCAACCTTTCGGGGTCGAACGTGTCGGCGCCCAGAGGCGGGGACGGACCGCTGGTCAATGTGCCGTCGAGCCGCTTTCTGCGCCCTTTCCATCCGCGGCTTGCTCCGCTCGACGGCTTGCGCGTCAGGCGCATCGAGACGGCGATGGAGCATGCGGCCTTGACCGGTGGCACGTTTCATCTTTGGTGGCATCCGGAGAATTTCGGGGTGAACCGCTCGCAGAACTTGCGCGTTCTTACCCGCGTGCTCGATGTGTTCGAGAGGCTGCGCGGGGAGCATGGGATGTGGAGCCGGTCCATGCACGAGATTGCCAACCGCACGGCCGCTGCCCAGGCGCCTCGCGCCGCTTAAACCCCGTCAGGTGCGCATATGAATTGGGCTCGCAAGCGTGCCATCGACGTTCATGACGAAACGGCCGGCTATTTCTCAGCCGAGTATGCGAGCGACAACGTCTACGATTCTCCCTTCCGTTATGGCCGCTCGCTGATCGACGAGCTTTGGCGGAAGGTCGTCGAGGATCTACCCGCCGGCGCGCATTGCCTCGATATTGGCTCCGGCATCGGCACCTATATGGCGCGGCTGCTCGAAGCCGATCTGCACGTGCGCGGTATCGAGCCAAGCGCCGAGATGCGCAAGTTGGCGCAAGAGCGGGTGCCAGAAGGGCTGGTCGCCGACGGCTCGGTTACAGACTTACCCGCCGGCGACCGGACGCTCGACTTCATCTATGCGATCGAGGTGTTTCGCTATCTCGACACGGCCGACAATATGCGGGGGCATCGGGAGATCTTCCGGGCCTTGAAACCCGGCGGCGTCTATTTCGGCACCTATGTGAACAGATGGGCGCTCGACTTTTATCGCCAATTCGTGGCGTTACAGAAGGCGCGCGACATGCTGTTGAGGGCGGTCCCTCGTTATCACGTCGAGTTCGAGACCGTCGCCTCGCTGCGGAGGAAGCTGCAAGGGGTCGGCTTCGAGGATGTGCAGGTCAGGGGCGCGATGTTCGCTCCCTTGCGTCCCTTGCACAAGCTTTCCCCGAAGGGCGCCACGGCCGTCTCGCGATGGACGTTGCCGCGCGAGGCATGGCTCTCCGACCGCACCATGTCGCGGCCCTTCGCCGGCCATCTGGTGGCCGTTGCCAGGCGGGGACGTTAAGCCCCCGCCGAGCCGCGGTTCGGCTTAAGCGTCGACCAGCACCTTGAACCCGCCAAAGATCATGCGCTTGGCGTCGAATGGCATGTCCTTGATGTCCATCATGTTGGCGATCCGCTTGTCCTTCATGACCTTCGCCATGACGCGATCGCGATGGGCGCGGGATTTGTAGACGATATAGGAGAACACCACGGTCTCGTTCGGCTTGCGCTTCACGCTGCGCGGAAACGAGGTGAGCTTGCCCATCGGCACATCGTCGGCGATGCACTCCTTGAATTCGAGTGCGCCGTGCTCACGCCAGACCTTGCCGGCTTTGCGCGCCATACGCTTGTAAGCGTCGACCTTCTTCTTCGGTGCGGTCAGCACGAATCCGTCGACATAGGACATGTGGGTTCTCCTTATGGGTCGCCGATTCTTTGTAAGAGATCAACGATATGCGGTGCAAAAGTGGCGCTTACAGCTCCCTCAGCGCCATGATGAAACACGCGGCGGCGGCAAGTGACGTGGCGGTACGCACGTGATTCCAGAACGTCCAAACCGAGAGATAGCGCGTCCAGAGGCTTGCGCCCGTGGCGCTGTCCGACGCGACGGACGCAAGCCGGTTGTTGAGGGGCACGTTGCAGACGATGGTCACGAGAATGGTGCCGACCAGATAGAGCAGGCTGCCAGCCAGTAGATAAAGCGGAGGCCAGCCGGCAAAGGCGGCGATTGCCAAGACCAAGCACAGAGCGGCCGTGCCGAAGAAGGCGGTAAAGAACACGGGGTTCAACACCGCAACATTGATAGACTGCATGGCGGCGATGCCGCCCGACGGCGGCAGACGGCCGAGCGTGCGCATGACGAAGACCGAGAAGGCGAAAAAGATACCGGCGACGAGCCCTGTGCCGAGGATAGACAGAAAGGTCGGCGCGAAGATAAACGGCTCCATCAGGTCGCTTTCTCGCAATTGACCATCCAGGGTGTGCCGAAGCGATCCCTGAACATGCCGAATTTGGCGGCCCAGAACGTCTCGGCGAGCGGCATGGTCACAGTGCCGCCATCCGAGAGCGCGTTGAAGATGCGCTCGGCTTCGGCCGGGTCCTTCATCACCAGCGAGACGGAGAAGCCTTGCATCTTCTCCCGGCGGCCAGGAGGCGCGTCCGAGGCCATCAGCACGTTGTCGCCGAACACGAGGCGCGCATGCAGGATCTTGTCGCGCCATTCCGGCGGCACATGCGCTTCGGCTGGCGTGTCCTTATGCGTCATCATGGCCACGATCCTGCCGCCCAGCACCTTCTCGTAGAGCGTGAAGGCCTCCTCGCAATCGCCGTCGAAGGTCAGATAGGGATTCACATGCATGGGACGCTCCTTGCTGCGTGGTCAGGCTTGGTCTTGGTGCCGGTCACGGTCTTCTCCTGTCGACTCGTCATCGCGCGCCGGCGAAGGCGCGTTTCAGCTCGGCGATGTCGAATTTTTTCATATGCAGAAAGGCGTGCGTGACCCGCTTCACCTTGGCGTGGTCGGGGTCCATCAGCATGTCGTAGAGCACGGTGGGGACGACCTGCCAGGATAGGCCGAATTTGTCCTTCAGCCAGCCGCAAGGACCTTCGCTGCCGCCCGCCGACAGCGCCTTCCAGAAATAGTCGACCTCGTCCTGCGATAGGCAGGCAATCTGAAACGAGATCGCCTCGTCGAACTTGAAATGCGGGCCACCGTTCAGCGCGGCGAATTTCTGCCCCTCGATCTCGAACTCGACGGCCATGACCGATCCCGCCGGCTTGCCGTGGATCTCCTGGCCTTCGTCCACATAGCGGCTGACCTTGCCCATCTTCGAATTTTTGAAGATTGAGCAATAGAATTTCGCCGCCTCCTCGGCCTGGGTGTCGAACCACAGACACGGATTGATCTTCTGCGAGGCGATCGGCATGGGCGTGCTCCTAATTGCTGGATGGGCGCCGCTCAGGCCGCGCTAGAGTCGGGATGGGATCCGCAGCACGAGGCTGCGCTCTTGGCCTCCTCGTATTCATCGTGGCGGCGCAGCCAAGCCATGGTCCAGGGCAGCTCGGCCTCGTCGCGGCCTTTGGGTGTGAGATCGAGCCAGTTGTAAGCGCCGATCAGTATGTCGAGCCCTCGCGCGTAGGCCGAGTAGGTGTGGAACACGCCGCCGTCGTCGGGATCCTTGTAGAAAACACTGGCCCCTGGCATCTCGTCGCTGCCGATCTCTTGCGTTTCATAGTTGTATTCGCCCTCGAAGCCGACCTGGTCCTCCGGGAAAGACACGCGATAGTCGAAGTTGAAGTCGCTGCCGAACGAGGAGACCCATTTGAAGCGCCAGCCCATGCGCTTCTTGTAGGCCTCGATCTCGGCGAGAGGCGCGCGGGAGACCACGACGAATGTCGCGTCGCGATGCGACAGGTGAACAATCGCGCCATCGAAATGGTCGGCGAGGTAGGAGCAGTTCGGGCAACCCCCTACCCAGCCGGGGCCGAGCATGAAGTGGTAGACGATGAGTTGGCTTCTTCCATCGAAGAGCTCATCAAGCGTCTTTTTGCCGGCAGGCGTATCGAAGACGTAAGGCTTCTCCACCTTGACCCAGGGCAGCGCGCGGCGCTCGGCGCTCAATCTGTCACGCGCCCGCGTGAACTCCTTCTCTCTGGCGAGAAGTGCCTTGCGCTGAGCGGTCCATTCGCTCTGTGAAACGATCTTGTGTTGCGGCATGTGCACCTCCGCTGGTCGGACCTTCGGAAAGCCCTCAATTGGGCTTGGGCGTCATCCAGGCCACGCCGGCGCCGCCGGGCTGCATCAGGATGGCGATGCGGCCGACGCCCGGGACATCGAAGATCGGCTTCATTAGCTTGGCGCCGGCCTTGACGGCCTTGGCGACGCGGCTGTCCACGTCGTCGACGGCAAGATAGGACATCCAGCTCTCCGGCACGCCGTCGAACTCGGGGCCTTTCAGCTCGAACATGCCGCCGACATTCTTGCCGCCCGCCTTGGCGAGCCAGTAGGTGCCCCAATCCATCTTCATGGGCTCAAAGGTCCAGCCGACGGTGTCGCCGTAGAAGCGTTTGGCGCCCTCGATGTCTCTGGTCATCAATTCATTCCAGCAGAAGCTGCCGTGGAAGCTTTCGCTCGGCGCCTTTGCGACGTCGTCGCTGCGTTTGCGAGCCGCCTGGGCCATGTCGCTCTCCTCTTCGGGTTACAAAAGATACTGCACGAGCTTGTCGAGACAGCCGCTCCAACCCTTGCGGTGGTCGTCGCGGGCCTTCTCGTCGAAGAATTTCTCGTGATTGAGCGTGAGCAAGGAGCCCGCGCCGTCAGGCTTGATCAGTACGGTGACCAGCGACTCGCGTTCGGGCGTCGACCGCCACATCCAGGTGAAGGACAGTTTTTCGTTCGGCACGACCTCGCGATAGACGCCGCTGACGTGGTGCTCTTCGCCGTCCTCGGTGCGAAAGGCGATGCTGTATTTGCCGCCGACGCGGACATCCAGCTTGGCATGCTCGACCGGTCCGGCATCGGGGCCGAACCACTTCAAGACTTTCGCGGGGTCCGTCCAGGCGGCGTAGACCGAGGCGGGCGAGGCTTTGAGCCGCCGCTTGAGGGTGAGGCTGGGTTCGATGAGGACGTTGGCTGCGAGGGACATGACTCTTCCTCCTCAAGAAATGCGGCAAGACGGTCGAGCCGCTCGGACCAGAAGCGCTGATAGTGATTGAGCCAGCCCACCGCTTCCTGCATGGGCGACGCGGCAAGCCGGCAGGACACGGTCCGGCCGGTCTTGGTCCGGGTGATCAGGCCGGCATCGGACAACACGTCGAGATGCTTCATGATCGCCGGAAGCGATACCGGAAACGGCTTCGCCAGTTCACTCACCGAAACGTTCTCGCAACGATCGAGTTGCGCCAGCAGCGCGCGCCGCGTCGGGTCGGCAAGCGCGGCAAAGGTCCGGTCGAGCGAGGCCTGATGATACTTAACCATATGGTTAAGTGTACTGGAGGCAGCCCATGCTGTCAACAGGCGGCTTCCTCGGCAACTAAGTTGCCAGGCTTTCCAACTTTGCTCCCGACGCTTGGCAATTGTTCCGAGGTTGTGGCCTCCCGGGCACTCCGATCTAGTCACGACCCTCAATAAAAGCATGCTCCTGGGAGGAAATATCCATGAAGAGGATTTTGATTGCAGCGTCTGCTCTCACGATTGTCGCGGCAAGTTCGGCTTACGCGGCGGCGCTGACCGAGCAGCAGGTCGAAGGCGTCGAGGCGGCCATCAAGGCCATCGGGTGCACGGTGGAAGAAACCGACATCATGGCCAAGGGCGACGGCTACAAAGCCGACGATGTCGAGTGCAAGGACGGCAATTACGACATGATGCTCGATAAGGACTTCAAGATCACCGGCAAAGAGAAAGAGGACTAATCCGGTCCACTTTCGATAAAGATGGGCGCCGCGGCGACGTGGCGCTCAACTTTAGCCCTTTGAGGGGATTACCCATGACCAGGATGTTTGTCGCGGTGCTGATGGCCGCCTTTGTCTCGTCCCTACCGGCCGTGGCCGACGATGTCACGCCGGAGGCACAGGCGGCGATCTCCAAGGCGCTTGCCGAGATCGGCTGCACGGTCGAGGCCGACGATCTCGACGCCACTGCCGACGGCTACGAGGCCGACGACGTGAAGTGCAAAGATGGCGAGTTCGAAGTGTCCTTCGACAAGGACTTCAAGATCATTGCGAAGGAAAAGGACGAATACTAGACCCTCGGCTGGAGCCACGCCGGGCCCCTTGTCCAGATGCGCAAATCGTTGACAGCGGCGGATTGGCTTTTTATGGTCCGCCCGGCCTAGGAAGCGGCCGGTCGCCGGCCTGCTTTTGCCCCTTTCCAGCAAGCGATGGATGCTTTGCCATGAAGATCAAGAATTCGCTCCGCGCGCTCCGCAAGCGCCATCGCAATAACCGCGTGGTTCGGCGGCGGGGGCGGCTCTACGTCATCAATAAGACCAACCGCCGCTACAAGGCGCGTCAAGGCTAGCGCCGCGATGCGCCCCTGGCCGAGCTTCTCCCTGAAGTCTCTAGGCGCGACGCAGCTTCTTCTCGCTGGTCTTCTGTTTGCACCCATGCCGATGGGCGGATCCGCTCGCGCGGCCGACGACATCATCGAAGCCCCGTTAGACGATATCGAGCCTCCGGCGCAAATCGCGCCCGACGATGAGGAAGGTCCTGCCGAGGACGACGTGATCGAGCCCGACGAGCTCGAGCCGGGCGCGGCCATGCGGCCCGACGTCAAGCAAGGCAGCGAGGGCGGACCGCCGCCGCAGTCCGCCGAGGAGAACAAGCAGGACAAGCTCGCTCCGTCGCTCGACGATCTGCCGCTGCAATCGCCGGTCGACAGGTCAAAAGTGCTGGCGCAGCTCTATGAGCAGCTGGGCAAGGTGCCCGACGCCGAGGCGGCGGCGCCGATCATGGAGGCGATTCAGCACATCTGGCGGCTTTCGGGCAGCGACACCGTCGACCTGTTGATGGCTCGCGCCGAGCGCTTCGCCAAGGAAGACGACCTCGATCTTGCGCTCAAAATCATCGACGCGGCGGTCGACATGGCCCCGGACGAGGCGGAAGCCTGGGATCTCAGGGCCAAGATCAATTATCTCAAGAAGGACTACGGCGCGGCCATCGCCGACCTCAAACGCGCGCTCGATCGCGATCCGAAGCATTACGACGCGATGAGCGACCTTGGCGTCGTGTATGAGGCGATGGGCTCGAAGAAAGAGGCGCTCGAGGCCTATCGCAAGGCGCTCGCGGTCAATCCGTATTTGAGCGAGCCCAAGCGCGCGGTTGAGGAGCTCCGCCGCGAGATCGAAGGCCAGGACATTTAGTCCGGCGCCGCGCGTCCCTAGAAGTCCTCGGTTTCGTCCCCGACGAAGGCAATGCGCAGCATATTGGTGGCGCCGGGCGTGCCGAGCGGCACACCGGCCGAGATGATGATGCGCTGGCCGGGGAGAGCGAAGCCTTCCTGGTAGGCGATGCGGCAAGCCTTGGCGACCATGTCGTCAAGGTCGCGGGGATCGTCGGTCAGGACGCAATGCAGCCCCCAGACCAGCGCGAGCTTGCGCCCGGTGGTCGGAATTGGCGTGAGAGCAATAATCGGCTGCTGGGGGCGCTCGCGGGCGGCGCGGAGGCTGGTCGCGCCCGAGGCCGTGTAGCAGACGATCGCCGCAAGGTTGAGGGTCTCGGCCACGGTGCGGGCGGCGGCCGAGATCGCGTCGGCGCCGGTCGCCTCGGGCCCGATGCGCTGGGCATGGATGATCGCCTCGTAGAGAGGGTCGCGCTCGACCTCGATGGCGACGCGGTCCATGGTGGCCACCGCCTCGACCGGATATTTGCCGACCGCGGATTCGGCCGACAGCATCACCGCGTCGGCGCCGTCGAACACGGCGGTGGCGACGTCGGAGACTTCGGCCCTGGTGGGGGCTTGCGCGTAAATCATCGATTCCAGCATCTGGGTGGCGACCACCACCGGCTTGCCGGCATTGCGCGCCGCGCGCGTGATCTGCTTCTGTAGTCCGGGGACTTTCTCGACCGGCATCTCAACGCCAAGGTCGCCGCGCGCCACCATGATGGCGTCAGCCAGATCGATGATCTCGTCGAGATGATTGAGCGCCGAGGGCTTTTCGATCTTGGCCAGGATGGAAGAGCGGCCGCGCGCGAGCTTGCGCGCCTCGGCGATATCCTCGCCCCGCTGCACGAAAGAAAGCGCGATCCAGGCGACGCCGAGCGACATGGCGAAGTCGACATCGGCGCGATCCTTTTCCGTCATGGCGCCGAACGGAAGCACGGTGTCGGGCAGGCTGATGCCCTTGCGGCTGCCGAGCACGCCGCTGGTCAACACCTCGGCGTCGATCCTGACGTCGCTCGCCTCGACGATGCGCAATTTGAACTTACCGTCGTCGAGCAGCATGGTGTGGCCTGGCTGCACGGCCTGGAAGATCTCGGGATGCGGCAGGTGCACCCGCCCCAAGCCGCCCACCGACTCGCGCCTGACGAAACTCACCACGTCGCCTTCGTTCAGCCTGATCGCGCCGGATTCGAATTTGCCGATGCGGAGCTTCGGTCCTTGGAGATCGACCAGGATGCCGATGGGACGCGAGAACTCGGTCTCGAGCTTGCGGACCGCGGCATGGATATCGCGCAAACCTTCATGCGTGGCGTGACTCATGTTCACGCGAAACACGTCGGCGCCCGCCTCGAATAGGCGGCGCATTGTCTCTTCGTTGTTGGAGGCAGGACCGAGCGTGGCGACGATCTTGACCCGGCGATTGCGCCTCATTGGGACTTCGCTTCGCCCTCGGGATCAGTGAGGCGAACGGTCCAGTCGCGTTCTTCGCCGGTATCGACTTCGAAGAAGCCGGTGCGTTTGTAGCCGCGCTTGACGCAGTCCTTGGTGTCGCGAACGGTGAAGGACTTGTCGTCCGTGCACATAAAAAGGGTGCCGGCCCATTCGCCTCCGCGGTCGTAGTCGACGGCATGGATATAATAGAAGCGGCCGATCAGCACGCCCTTGAGCAAGGTTTCGCAAGTATGCGAGGCGATGTTCCACCAGCCCTCGGTGGCCC
This sequence comes from Methyloceanibacter sp., assembly GCA_049579665.1. Classification (GTDB taxonomy): domain Bacteria; phylum Pseudomonadota; class Alphaproteobacteria; order Rhizobiales; family Methyloligellaceae; genus Methyloceanibacter. Next base: position 3,330 of record JBAUOI010000330.1, on the reverse strand, counting down.
AGCCTTCGGCGTCCTTGTAACCGATGGCGACGCCGACCCGGCTTGCCGTCGTGTTGCAGAGTTTGAGGTCGGCGAGGGCTGGAGACGCGGCGAGACAGGCGAAGCTTGCAACCGCCGCAGCGAGGGAAACACCAACCGCTCGCCCCCGCATAAAGGGAGCGGGCACGGCTCTCGCCGTGGTCCGGATCAAGTGGAAGCCAAGCATCATCCCTCTAAGAGCCTGCAATCTCGGTTAAAGAATGTCGAACAATAGCACCGAATTGGTTGCGTTTGTCTCAACCTGTTGGCCAATTATAGGGCTTGCCGCGCCCGGCAAAAGACCCGGCGAAAGACCCGGCGAAAGTCATCGGTAATTGCGACGCAACCTAGGCGGCTTTCAAGCTTTTTTCTTGCCCGGGCCCCGCCGTGGGGGCAAGTAGGGGGACGCGAGCGACCGGTCGCGTGGAGCGAAGTCTGGACACTCTTCACCAAGAAGACTTGGGCGCTAAGCCTTATCGGAGCATCGCAGGGGACGCCTCGACCGGCCTGCTCATCCTCTGCGACCACGCCGAGAACACCATCCCGCAAGGCTACGGCACGCTTGGGCTGAGGCCCGAGGACCTGCACCGGCACATCGCCTACGATTTGGGCGCGGTCGAGGTGGCCGAGCAGCTGGCAAAGGCGCTCGGCGCGCCGGCCATCCTCTCTTGTTTCTCGCGCCTCCTCATCGACCCCAATCGCGGGCTCGACGACCCGACGCTCATCATGCAGATCTCCGACGGGCTCACCGTGCCAGGCAATGTGGGTTTGTCGGCGGGGGAGATCCAAACCCGCATCGCGCATTATTATCGGCCTTATCACGCGGCGATCGAGCGCGCCGTCGATGCGGCGATCACAGCCGGCAAGCCGCCGGTGATCATCTCGATCCACAGTTTCACCCAGGCCTGGAAAGGCGTGCCGCGCCCTTGGGCCGTCGGTGTGCTGTGGGACAAGGACCCGCGACTCGCGCTTGCTCTGCTCGAAGGCTTGCGCGCGATCCCGGACATCGAGGTTGGCGACAACGCTCCTTATTCCGGCCAGCTCAAGGGCGATACGCTTTACCGCCACGGCACGGGGCGCGGCCTGGCGCATGCTCTGGTCGAGCTCCGCCAGGATCTGATCCTCGGACCCGAGGGCCAGAAGCTATGGGCGGTGCGGCTTGCCAAGGTGCTGAGCACGGTGCTGAGCAATACCGGCGGCGCGCTGCATGCGATCGAGCTGCACGGCTCGCATACCGACTTGGAGCCGCGCGCGACGCCTGCCGAGAAAGGAGCGCCGGCGATGGACGACAACACCAAGATCGAGCTTGAGGCTGCCGCCTTCCGGCGTATCGTCGCGCATCTTCGCGAGCGCAGCGACGTACAGAATATCGATCTCATGGAGCTCGCCGGCTTCTGCCGCAATTGCCTCGCCGACTGGTATCGGGAGGCGGCTGCCACCAAAGGCTTGCCCCTCAGCAAGGCGGAGGCGAGGGAGATCGTCTACGGCATGGCCTATGACGCATGGAAGGCCAAGTACCAGACGGAAGCCCCCGCAAAGCCGCGCAAACGCACGGGCTGACAGCCTAGCTTCGCCCGCGACCGGCGCGCGCTTTGGATAAGCGGGATAAGTCGGCTCGCGCCTTGCCGCGCCAAATCCAAGCGACCTAAGCTTGGCCGAATTCGAATCGCAAACCTTCGCGGGGGAACGTCACAGTGCAGCTCCAGACATCAGCCAAAGACCAGCTTCGTGCCATCGTCGCCCGCATCGAGCGGCTGGAGGAGGAGAAGGCGGCCCTCGCTACCGATCTGCGCGACGTCTATGCCGAGGCTAAGGGCAACGGCTTCGACGTGAAGGCGCTGCGCGCGGTGATTCGTCTGCGCAAGCAGGACGAGAACAAGCGGCGCGAGGAAGAGGCCGTGCTGACCACCTATCTGCACGCGCTCGGCATGGCAGAGGCCGAAGCGGCCTAGCCGTATTGCAAACCATTCTTACCCTGTCATTGCCCGGCTTGACCGGGCAATCCAGTAACCGAGGGCGTTCAAGACCCGCGAATGCCGGTGGCTACTAGATTCCCGCCTTCGCGGGAATGACAGGAGAATGGGCTGTTGGAGCCCTCACACACGGGCCGGCGTGAGCTGCTAGCGGGTGCTCTGGGCGAGGCGGGTCGGAGCGGCAGCCCGAGGCTCCATCTCCGCATAGAGGCTTCTCACCGCATGGCCGGAGAAGGTCTGAGCCGCGGCAAGGCTGACATAACCCGAGCTCTTGCGCAGCGTGAGCGAGGTCGGCTGGTCCATGTCGTCGAACAGATAGTCGAGGTCCTGCTGCTCGGGATGGCTGAGCGGCGCCACCGTGCGGCTATAGGTGACAGACGCATCGGTCATCAGTCCGGCGATCTCGAAGGGAACGTAGGCCAGCGCGTCGGGATGGTCGTCGTCGGCCTCAGGCGCGCTCACGACCTCGGCGTCTTCATAGGCGGGAAGCGGTGCGGCCGGCTTGGGAGCCTTGTCCTTGTGGCCGAAGAACGGCAACGACATGCCGCCAGCGCTCGCATAGGTGAACAGCTTGGCCGGAGGCGTGCCGGGCTCGTGCGGGTCTTCGGCGATCACAGGCGGAGCAAGCGAGGCGAGGATCGGCCGCGGCGCATCGGTCTCGGTCTCGGCATCGCTCTCGGCCTCGGCGAACACATCGGTGTCAGGCGCGGACTGCCATTTGGCCTTGGCGGATGGCGTGGCCGCGGCGAACATGGTCTTGTTGACCATGCCCTTGGACAGCGCGAGCTTGTAATCGGCCACGGTGATCGGCTTGCCGTCGGTCGGCAGATATTTGGTTCGGCCGTCGGGGAAGAGCGCGGCAAGTTCAAGCCGCGGGATGCGCGGCCACATGCGCACATTGCCGGTGTCGACATGCACGAACGGGATGCCGGAGGTCGGGTAATAGCCGACGCCGCCATGCTCCTGGATCAGCGCGGAGTTGCGCAGAACCTTTGCGGGGACGTCAGGGAAGGTAATGTCGGCGGCCTTGCCGAGGATGTGCTGGCTGCGTTTTGCCTGCCCACCACCCTTCTTGCGCATCGATTCGTTGGTCGAGGCGGTGCGATGGCCGCAGATGAGATGGACCGGCTCGTTGGAGCCGAGCTGCTTATGCAGCGTCCAGATCAGGTCGATCAAAGCGGGGTCCATGTTGGTCTCTTTGTTGGCCCGCCAATCGCGCATGAAAGTGTTGAGCCGCTTGAGCGCTGTCTCGTCGTATTTGCCGTCACGCTTGAAAGTGACGGTGATGTTTTCCTTGGTGTGGATGTTGTACATGGAAAGGGTGCGCGTCTCGCCCAGC
>JBAUOI010000329.1:0-2955 GCA_049579665.1 Methyloceanibacter sp. | reverse complement strand
AGTGTGAGCCCTCCTCCTCCTCCGGCGAAACTGCGCGAAGGGGCAATCTCAGCATGCTAGGGCGGCACTGATCAAGGATTGATTAATCCCGGATCCCCCACGCGCGGGACACAACCCACACGATTCGCATCGCATGCACGCTGCGTGCCTAGCTTGACGCCACCGCACTCGGGCGGAAATTTCACCGGTTAGCCCTAACGGGAACCTGCTCGAACCCGGCTTCAGCGCCCCCTATGATACAGGCGCGAGCTTTTCCACTTTCTCTTCCAGCGGATGCCGCTTGGTGATTACTTCGTCGACGATTCCGAAGTTGCGAGCCTCGTCTGCGGTCAGGAAGTAGTCGCGATCGAGCGTCTTCTCGATCGTCGCGTAGTCCTGACCTGTGTGGCGCACATAGATCTCGTTCAGACGCCGCTTCATCTTGATGATGTCCTCGGCGTGGCGCTCGATATCGCTCGCCTGGCCCTGGAAGCCACCCGAGGGTTGATGCAGCAGGATGCGGGCGTTGGGCAGCGCGTAGCGCATGCCTTTCTCGCCGGCACAGAGCAGTAGCGAGCCCATCGAAGCCGCCTGGCCGATGCAAAGCGTGGCAACAGGAGGCCTGACGAACTGCATGGTGTCGTAGATCGCCATGCCGGAGGTGACGACGCCGCCCGGCGAGTTGATGTACATGGAGATCTCTTTCTTCGGATTCTCGGCCTCAAGAAAGAGCAGTTGCGCGGTGATGAGCGAGGCCACATGGTCCTCGATCGGCCCGGTGACGAAGACGATGCGTTCCTTGAGCAGGCGCGAATAGATGTCGTAGGCGCGCTCACCCCGGTTGGTCTGCTCGACCACCATGGGCACCAGCGTATTCATATAGATGTCGGCCTGATCTCTCATCGTTGTCCTAAGGCTGGAAGGTTTGAGGCCTCAATTAGGGCCCTCGCGAATCTGTTCGCTTCGTCTTGTTTCGTCCTACTACATATGGGGCCGCAGGCCCAAACAAAAGAGGGGATGGTGAACAGCCTCTCTCCCCTCACCCCTTTTTCTTGCCGCGCTTCTTGGGCGCGTGATCGTGGTCGTGATCATGCCCATGATGGTGATGGCCGTGGTCGTGATCGTGGTGGTGGTCGTGATCATGGTCATGATCGTGGTGATGGTCCTGATCGGCGTCGGGATCGGTGTAGAGCTCTTCCGGCGTCACCTTGGTGTCCGTCACCTTGGCGAGCTCAAGCACGTAGTCGACCGTTTTGTCCTCGAAGATCGGCGCCCTGAGCTCGGCCAGGAGCTGAGGGTTGCTGCGGTAATAGTCGTAGACCTTGCGCTCCTGACCGGGGAATTGCCTGACGCGCTCGAGTAGCGCGCGGCTCACCTCCTCGTCGCTGACGGTGATCTGATTGCGTGAGCCGACCTCTGAGAGGATCAGCCCAAGCCTGACGCGACGGGCGGCGATGTCGCGATATTCGGCCCGCGCCTTCTCCTCGGTCGTGCCTTCGTCCTCGAAGCTCCGCTTGGAGCGCTCGAGATCGGCGGTCACTTGCTGCCAGATGGCCTGGAACTCGTTGTCGACCAGGGTCGGCGGGAGTTCGAAATCGTGGCCCTTGTTGAGCGCATCGAGCAGAGCCCGCTTGACCTTGAGCCGCGAGGCGCCTGCGCGGTCCTGTTCGAGCCGCTGCTTCACCGTCTCGCGGAGCTTCTCGACCGATTCGACGCCAAGGCCCTTGGCAAACTCTTCGTCGAGCGGCGGCGTCTCGGGCGCTCCGACTTCCTTGACCTTCACGGCGAAGCGCGCTGTCTTACCGGCGAGGCTCGCCTCCGGGTAGGCCTCGGGGAAGGTCGCTTCCACCTCGCGCTCTTCGCCCGTGCGCGCGCCGGTCAGCCCTTCCTCGAAGCCTGGAATGAAATTGCCGCTGCCAAGCACGATTGGCGCATCCTCGGTCGAGCCGCCCTCGAAGGGCGTGCCGTCGATCGAGCCGACGAAATCGATCACCAGGCGATCGCCGGTCTCCGCGGCGCCGTCTTTCGGCTTATAGCGCTGATTGGCGGCGCGAATGCGGTCGATCGATGCGTCGACGTCGGCGTCCGTCACGGCGGCGACCGGCTTCTCGAGCGCGATCTTCTTGAAATCCATCAGCTCGAATTTGGGAAGCACCTCGAAGGAGAGCGTGTAGGCAAGGTCGCTCGTGCCGGCGAAAATCCGGTCGATCTCCCCCTCATCCTCCGGGAGGGCGACGGTCGGCTGGAAAGCGGGGCGCTCCTTGCGCTGCGATAGCGCATCGCGGCTCGTCTCGGCGACAGCCTGCTGCACCACTTCGGCCATCACCGAGCGGCCATAAACTTTGCGCAAGTGTTCCTTCGGCACGTGGCCCGGCCGGAAACCTTTTAGCCGCGCTTTGCCCTTGAGCTCATCAAGCCGCGCCGAAAGGCGCTTCTCCAGCTCATCGGCGCCGATCACCACCTTCAATTGACGGCGCAAACCTTCCGCATTGGTCTCGGTGACGTTCATTCTGTCCTCAATCTGCTTCCGTCATGTCCGCTGGGGCGAGCACCAAGCGGAATTCGGCATCGTTCTCGCAATCATGCTTGGTGCGGGCGGAGGGAGTTGAACCCCCACGGCCGAAGCCACCAGAACCTAAATCTGGCGTGTCTACCAGTTCCACCACGCCCGCTTTGAGAGGTCGCGTCCCGCTTCGACCCGGCGGTCTATAGCATGGCGGATTCCTCGGCTGCTAGCCTAGCGGGGCCGCTCGGGCAACCCCTTACGTCGCTTGCCGCCTCTCGGCTATGATGCGGCCCCCTCATTTATGCCGCCCTTCGGCCCCCGGCAAATCCAAGGGATGGCTCAAGCAGCCAAACAAGAGCACGCGATGCACGCTCAATTCTCCGTCTTGCGCCTGGTTGCCGTTCTTGCCGTCTTCCTTCCGGCCTTTCTCGCCGCGGGGGCCGAGCCCGAAGATGAGGTTGGCTTTGTGA
>JBAUOI010000328.1:0-3117 GCA_049579665.1 Methyloceanibacter sp. | reverse complement strand
GCCTGACCCTGATCATCCCCTTCATCGACCGCGTCGGGCGCAAGCTCAACATGATGGAGCAGGTGATCGCGGTACCGAGCCAGGAGGTGATCACCCGCGACAACGCCATGGTCAGGGTCGACGGCGTTGCCTTTTTCCAGGTGCTCGACGCGGCGCAGGCGAGCTATGAGGTGACTAATCTCAACATCGCCATCCTCCAACTCACCATGACCAACATCCGCACGGTGATGGGCTCGATGGACCTCGACAAGCTGCTCTCCGAGCGCGACGAGATCAATCACCGCCTGCTCAAAGTGGTCGACGACGCGACGCATAATTGGGGCGTCAAAGTCACCCGCATCGAGATCAAGGACATCGAACCGCCGCGAGACCTGATCGACTCGATGGCGCGGCAGATGAAGGCGGAGCGCGATAAGCGCGCGGCGATCCTGGTGGCGGAGGGCGAGCGGCAGGCGGCGATCCTGACCGCCGAGGGCTCGAAGCAGGCGCAGATCCTTGCCGCCGAAGGCCGTCGCGAAGCCGCTTATCGCGACGCCGAGGCGCGCGAGCGCTCTGCGGAAGCCGAGGCCAAGGCCACCGAAGTGGTGAGCGAGGCCATCAGCAAAGGCAGCGTACAGGCGATCAACTATTTCGTCGCCAACAATTATATCGGCGCGCTGAAGGCGCTGGCCGAAGCGAAGAATCAGAAGGTGCTGATCCTGCCGCTTGAAGCGTCCTCGGTGATCGGCGCCATCGCCGGCGTCTCCGAGATTGCCCGCGAGGCATTCGGGAGCGGTGGCAACTCTGCCGCGCAGCCTGGTCAGGTCAAGCAGCCGGCTGGCCGCGGCCCGCGCGCCGGCGGCTCGGTCCCCTCCGTCTAGCCGGGAGGCAGCTCCATGGAAACGCTCGCGAAGCTCGGAGTGTGGAACTGGCTGATCATCGCCGCCATCCTGTTCGTGCTCGAGGTCATCTCGCCCGGCATCTTCCTGATGTGGTTCGGCATGGCCGCGGCCGTCACCGCTCTCATCGCCTTCACCTACGATATCTCTTGGCAGTGGCAGCTCCTGTGGTTCTGCGGGCTGTCGCTTGCCGCTGTGCTGCTGGCGGCGAAATATCTGCGGAGGCATCCGCTCGAGAGCGAGCGCCCGTTGCTCAATGAGCGCGCGGTGCAACTGATTGGCCAGTCGTTCGAGCTGATAGATCCGATCATCAACGGCAGAGGCAGCGTCAAGACCGGCGACACGATCTGGCGGGTGGAAGGGCCGGAGCTTCCCAAGGGCGCGCGCATCAAGGTCGTCGGCGCCGACGGTACGCTGCTCAAGGTGGTTGAGGTGGGGAGTGCCGCCGCGACTTAGGCCGCGAACCAGCGCTGCACTGCGTGCCGCCCGCTCGCGTCTAGCGTGAGATGCAGCTTGGTCCGCCGGAGCAGAAAATCCTCGGCCGTCATGGCGTCTTCGACGTCTCGCGCATATTCGAGTTCGGCGCGGGGCACGCCGGGAGTGATCTCTTCGGCTAAGTCAGGATCGGCGGCGATGCGCTCGAACAGCACCTCGGTCCGGTCGCCATAGGTGAGCGCCAGGCGGCGGCGCGTCGCATCGGCAACGCTGCGAGGCCCGCGCTCGGCGCAAGCGAGTAGCTCAAGCTTCGACAGCGTGCCGCCGTAAAGCGGTACATCCTTGGTCCAGGGCCCGCTCATTTTCGCCCCGAGACTCTGCAACGCCTCAAGCACTTCCTCGGCCAAGGCTCGATGGGTGGTGAGCTTGCCGCCATAAAGGCTGACGAACCCTCCCGTCCCATTGGCGACCGAGGACAGCTCGGGGCTGCGGCTGATGCGGCTCGGTCGCGCACCCACTTCGTCATGCAGCGCGCGCACGCCGGACCAGGTGTAGACGATATCGTCGGATGTCGCGGGGCGAGAGCCAGCGAAATAGCGGTTATAGGCGGCCAGCAGATAGGCTTGCTCCGCATCGGAGCAGCGCGCATCGCCGGGATCGCCCTCATGGGCCATATCGGTCGTGCCGATCATTAAAAAGCGCCCTTCCAGCCAAGGGATCACGAAAATGACCCGCTCCTCTTCGTCTTGCAGCGTATAGGCGTCGGTCTGCGCAGGCGCGGGCATCGGCAGCACGATGTGGCTGCCGCGTACCAGCCGCAGCGGCCGCCGCGGCGGGGCGGCATTGGTCAGGCTATCGACACGCGCGACCCATGGCCCGGCCGCGTTGACGATAAAGCGCGCTTCGACGCTCCGGGTCTCACCTCGCTCGTCGAGCGCGACCGCGTAGCCATTGGCGAGCGGCGTGATGGCGGTGACGGCGCGCCGATTGAGGATATCGGCGCCGCGGGTGCGCGCATCGAGGAGGACGGAGAGTGTCAGCCGCGCGTCATCGGTCAGGCAGTCGCAATAATGCAGAACCGATGTGAGTCCCTCCTGGCGGAGCCTGGGGAGTTGAGCGATGTCATCGTCATCGAGCCTGCCGCTTGCCGGCAAGCCGTCGCCGAAAGAGAGCGCGTCGTAAAGCGCAAGGCCGGCCCGGAGCACCAAGGCCTGCCGCCGCTGCCAGCCATAGATGGGCAGGAGAAATCTTAAGGGTGTGATGAGATGCGGCGCTGTCATGAGCAATTGCGCCCGCTCGAGCAAAGACTCGCGCACGAGCGTGAACTCGAAGCTCTCCAGATAGCGCAAGCCGCCATGAATCAGCTTGGAGGCGGATGACGCCGTAGCGCACGCATAATCGCCCTTCTCGGCGAGCATGACTTTCAGCCCGCGGCCGGCGGCGTCACGCGCTACCGCGGCGCCGTGAATTCCGCCGCCGACGACCAGGACGTCGAATGTCTGCTCCGCCACCAATCCCTCCCGGGCCGGGAAGGGATTATAGTGGACGATCCTGACCCGAGGTCAGCGACGTTGAGCTAGGTCGTGCAGTGGGGCTGGCCTTTGAGAGCCTGTTCGGCAGCCTCGCGGCTGTCATAGCCCTTGCCGATGATCTTCAGGTGACTTGCCGGGCTTGGATGCGCATCCAGCACGGCGCAGTAGCCGGTGAAATCCCTGACGACATAGTGTTCCTGGGTGGCGGCGAGTGCCGGCATCGACAGCCCTGCGACCAGGGCGACAGCAAGTAGATATTGTTTCATTGGGAC
>JBAUOI010000327.1:0-22211 GCA_049579665.1 Methyloceanibacter sp. | reverse complement strand
CGCCCGGGCGATCGCGACGCGCTGCTGCTCGCCGCCGGAAAGCTGCGCCGGCCGGTGGTCCCAGCGCTCGGCAAGGCCGAGCGAACCGAGCAGCTCTTTCGCGCGCGCCTCAGCGCGGCTCCGCGTTAGCCCGAGGATCAGTTGGGGCAGCACGACGTTCTCCAGCGCCGAGAATTCCGGTAGGAGGTGGTGGAACTGGTAAACGAAGCCGACTTCCATGCGCCTTATGCGGGTCTGCTCTTTGTCGTTCAGCCCCACGCAATCGACGCCGTTGATGAGCACGGCGCCGCGGTCGGGGCGCTCGAGCAGGCCGGCGATATGCAGCAGCGTAGATTTGCCTGCGCCAGACGGGCCAAGCAGCGCCACGGCTTCACCCGGAAAGAACGAAGCCGAGGCCCCCTTCAACACATCGATGCGACGATTGCCCTGGGTATAAGCGCGCTCCAGGCGCTCAAGGCGAAGCATCGGTGCGGGTTTATTGGGACTGTCCACCTCGGGCCCTACTCGTAACGCAGCGCTTCGACCGGGTCGAGCCGCGACGCCCTCCAGGAGGGATAGAGCGTGGCGAGGATCGAGAGGACTAGCGCCATGATCACGACGGAGGTGGTCTCGCCCCTGTCCATGTCGGCCGGCAGCTGCGTCAGGTAATAGAGCTCGGGCGCGAACAACTCGGTGTCGGTGAGCCAGCCGATCAATTCGCGCAGGCGCTCGATATTGGCGCAGACGAGAACGCCGAGCACGAGGCCGGCCAGCGTGCCGACGATGCCGATGCTGGCGCCGGTGATGAAAAAGATACGCATGATGGCGCCGCGCGAGGCGCCCATGGTGCGCAGGATGGCGATGTCGTGGCCCTTGTCCTTCACCAGCATGATCAGGCCGGAGATGATGTTGAGCGCGGCGACCAGGACGATCAGCGCGAGAATGAGGAACATCACGTTGCGCTCGACCTGAAGCGCCGTGAAGAAGGTGGCGTTCCGCTGGCGCCAGTCGCTGACATAGATGCTCGAGCCGCCGGCGGTGACGATCTTCGGCGCGAGCACACCCACCTCGTCGGGCGAGTCGAGCACGACTTCGAGCACCGTTACGGTGTTGGGCTGGTTGAAATAGAGCTGCGCCTCGTTGAGCGGCATGAAGATGATGCTCGAATCATATTCGGACATGCCGATCTCGAAGATCGCCGCCACCGGATAGCGCTTGGTCCTGGGCGCGGTCCCGAGCGCGGTCGAGGCGCCGCGCGGCGTGAGCAGCGAGACCTGATCGCCGACCCTTACATTGAGCTCGTTGGCAAGCCGGCTGCCGAGCGCGAGCCCAGGCGAGGTGTCGAAGCCGTCGAGCGTGCCGAAGCGGATATTGTCGGAGATGGCTTTCAGCTGCTTGAGGTCGTTCTCGCGCAAGCCTCGCACCAGCGCCCCACTCGACGTCCCCGGCGTCGAGATCATGACCTGGCCCTCGACCAGTGGCAGCGCCGACTTAACACCTTGCACGGCGCGGATCCGCCCCGCCACGTCGTCATAGTCGTTGAAGTTGGTCAGGCTATGCACCACCACATGGCCGTTCAGGCCGAGCATCTTGTTGAACAGTTCCTGGCGAAAGCCGTTCATCACCGCCATGACGATGATCAGCGTGGCGACGCCGAGCGTAATGCCGATGAAAGAGAACCCCGCGATGACGGAGATGAAGCCTTCGCGCCGTCGCGCCCGCAGATAACGAAGCGCCACTATCCATTCGAAGGGCGCGAACGCCCGCGTGCTGGTTTCTCTGCTCATGCCGCTTCCCTTCTTGCCTCGGTCGCCGACTGGACCAGGCGATTCAAGGCGGATTCGAAGGTAAGACTATGGCGGGCGCCGGTGGCGCGCTCTTTAAGCTCGACCTCGCCAGAGGCTAAGCCCTTGGGCCCGACGATGATTTGCCAGGGAAGCCCGATCAGGTCCATGGCGGCGAATTTGGCCCCTGCCCGGTCGTCGCGGTCGTCATAAAGCACGCTCAAGCCCGATTTTTGCAGCTTGGCGTAGATGTCCTCGCAGGCCGTGTCGGTGGCAGCATCACCGACTTTCACGTTGATCAGCCCTGCGTCGAAAGGCGCCACCGATTTCGGCCAGATAATGCCGGCATCATCGTGGGAGGCCTCGATGATGGCGCCGACCAGGCGCGACACGCCGATGCCGTAGGAGCCCATCTGCACGGTGACGAGGTCGCCGCCCGGCCCTTGGACCTTGCAGCCCATGCTTTCCGAATATTTGGTGCCGAAGAAGAAGATGTGGCCGACCTCGATGCCACGCGCGGTGAGGCGGTCTTTCGCAGGCACCTCGCGCTCGAACCGCTCGGCGTCGTGTTTCTCCGAAGTCGCCGCGTATTTGCCGGTGAAGGCGTCGACCACCGGGGTGAGATCGCTCTCATAGTCGATATCGGCGCCTGGCGGATCGAGCGTAACGAGATCGCGGTGGCAATAGACCTCGCTCTCGCCCGTGTCGGCGAGGATGATGAACTCGTGGCTCAGATTGCCGCCGATCGGGCCGGTCTCGGCGACCATCGGCACCGATTTCAGCCCCATGCGGGCGAAGGTACGCAAATAGGAAACGAACATTTTGTTGTAGGCTTTGCGCGAGTCCTCGACGGTGAGGTCGAAGGAATAGGAGTCCTTCATCAGGAACTCGCGGCCGCGCATGACGCCGAAGCGCGGCCTGATCTCGTCGCGGAACTTCCACTGGATGTGATAGAGGATGCGCGGCAGATCCTTGTAGGACTTCACCGCGTCACGGAAGATCGCGGTGATCAGCTCCTCATTGGTCGGGCCGTAAAGCATCTCCCGCTCGTGGCGGTCCGAGATGCGCAGCATTTCCTTGCCGTAGACCTCGTAGCGGCCGCTCTCCTTCCAGATCTCGGCTGGCTGGATCGTGGGCATCAACAGCTCGAGCGCGCCGGCGCGGTCCTGCTCCTCGCGCACGATCTGCTCGATTTTGCTCAGGACTTGGAAGCCAAGCGGCAGCCACGAATAGATGCCGGCGCTGGATTGGCGGATCATCCCGGCGCGCAGCATCAGCCGATGCGAGACGATCTCGGCTTCCTTGGGATCGTCGCGGAGGAGCGGCAGGAAATAGCGGCTGAGACGCATGGGCAGCTTCTTCGGGCGTTGGGGCGGATGCGGGGTCGCGCCGCCCATGGGAAAGGAGCCATGCCTTAAGGGAGGGGCCTGACCACCCCCCCCCGCGGCCCCCGTGGCGGCTAATAGCTTACTTTCGCGAGGGTAAGCAATGCTGGGAAAGACATGGGCTCCGCTGCGGCGCCGGGCGCGACTGCCTGCAACCGAAGGTAACGACAGCTTGTTGGGAACGTTTTCGGCTGTCGAACGGTGCCTATTTCGCAGGCAGACTTCGTCGCTCGGCCATTCTGCAAAAATTCTTTGTTTCGCCCCGTTTGAAGCAAAACCACTTTGTCAAGACTGCGCGTCAAGTATAAATCTGCGCCAGCGGAACACAATGATGGTGACAATTTGGCGCGTGCGCGCTAGTGTGCCGGCACAACGTGGGAGCGATCGGGACCGGTATCGATCTCGGAGTCACGCGTTGAGATTGGACCAGGTCCAAGTCTTGGGAGGAAGTAACTCCAGGCGCGCCTAAATACGCGCAGCCGCTCTTCAGCCAGCAATCTCGAGAGTCGAAAACCGACGGGCGAGCCTTGCGGGCCGAAGGGATCAAGGAGTTCGTGTTACTGAAGCAAGGTCGTCTCGACCTTGCTTTTTTTTCGCCCGCAGCGCGCCCGTCTCGCCCGGTGTTTCCCCCTACTGCACGCGCTCATAGCGCGGGAAGAACGGGATCTGATCGAGCGTGATCACGTGATGCACGATGATCGCGTAGAGCGCGGCGAAGATGATGCTGGAAACCACCGTCGTGGCCAGCATCTTCGGCAACAGATTGGGCATATGCGGCGCGCTTTCGGCGTTGCCCGGTTCAATCTTCTCCCCCGCTTCCTCCGACGTGCGGACGCCGATCGGCAGCATGGCGAACAGCACGATCCACCAGATGATGAAATAGATGGCGGCGGCGAAGGCGAGCGTCACGGCCTAAGCCTCCTCGAGCTCGACCAGGGTCCCGCAGAAATCTTTCGGGTGAAGGAACAGCACCGGCTTGCCGTGGGCGCCGATCTTCGGCTCGCCTTGGCCGAGCACCCGCGCGCCTTGCGCCACGAGCCGATCGCGTGCCTCCTTGATGTCGGGAACTTCGTAACAAAGATGATGGATCCCGCCATTGGGGTTCCGCTCGAGGAATGAGGCAATCGGCGACTTGTCGCCGAGCAAGCCGAGCAGCTCGATCTTGGTGTTGGGGAGCTCGATGAAGACCGTGGTCACGCCATGCTCGGGCTGATCGACCTCATCGGAGACCTTGGCGCCCAGCGTATTACGGTAGACCTGTATAGCCGCCTTCAGGTCGGGAACCGCAATGGCAACGTGATTCAAACGCCCGATCATAAACGCACTCCTGATTTCCTTAGCGCTATAGCACCGTCAGCAGCACGGAGCACATGGGCTTCTTGCCCCACGCCTGATTGACGGCGGCACGGACGCTGCGACGGACCGCCTCGCTCACCAATGCCTGGTCCTTGCGCTTGGGCTTGGGAAGGCTCTCGATGGTGCCAATCACGGCGTCGCGCGCGATCTCCGTAAACGGCGTTCCCGCATTGTCGGTAGCTGGCAATCCTGTCACGGCGACCTCGGGGTCGGCAAGCAACACGCCTTTCTCGGAGAGTACCAGCGACACCACCACGGAGCCGGCGAAGCTCAGCTTGCGGCGCTCGCGCACCTGCCCGTCGTCGGAACGGGTTAGGATCATGCCGTCGCGGTAAAGCCGCCCGACCGGCACGTCGTCGATGATCTCGGCCGGGCCCGGGAGCAGCCGCACCATGGCGCCGTTGCGCGCGCGTACGACCTGCCTCACGCCGAGCTTCTCGGCGAGCTTGGCGTGGGCTTCAAGGTGGCGCCCCTCGCCATGCATGGGAATCGCGGTGTCTGGCTTGACCCAGCCGTAAAGCTGCTCGAGCTCGCCGCGGCGCGGATGGCCGGACACATGCACAGCCGCGTCCTGGTCGGTGATGACCTCGATTTCCATGTCGGCAAGCGCGTTCTGCACCCGCCCCACGGCCTTCTCGTTGCCCGGAATGGTGCGGGAGGAGAAGATCACCCAGTCGCCCTCGTCGAGCTTCACATTGGGATGCTCGTTTTGGGCGATACGCGCCATGGCGGCCCGCGTCTCGCCTTGGCTGCCGGTGCAGAGCGCCAGCACCTTGTGCGGCGGCAGCTTGGAGAAGACCGTCTCCTCATGGAAGGGGAGGTTGGGGTCGAGATAGCCCGTGGCCTGCGCCGCCTCGATGACCCGGAACATGGCGCGGCCGACCACGACAAGCTCGCGGCCTGCTGCGCGCGCGGCATTGGCCACCGAGCGGATGCGCGCGACATTCGACGCGAAAGTGGTGACGGCCACCCGCTGCGGCGCCTCGCGGATCAGGCGTGCCAGCGTCACGGCGACGTCGGCTTCCGACGCGGAGACACCGTCGCGCACGGCATTGGTCGAATCGCAAATCAGCGCCGAGAGCCCGTCCTCGCCGAGCGCCTTAAGTCGTGCCTCGTCGGTGGGCGCGCTGGTGAGCGGGTTCTCGTCGAGCTTCCAATCCCCGGTGTGCAGCGCGGCGCCGAGCGGCGTGCGGATCACCACGGCGGACGGCTCGGGGATCGAATGCGACATGTTGATCAGCTCGACATCGAACGGGCCGATCGTGCGCCGATGCCCGAGCGGGATAATCTCGAGTGGAAAGCCGTTGACCAACCCCATCTCGGCGAGCTTCGACTTGAGCATCTCGGCAGTGAAGGGGGTGGCATAGACCGGGATGCCGGCGAGTTGCGGCCAAAGATCCACCACCGCGCCGAAATGATCCTCATGCGCGTGGGTGAGCAGGAGGCCGACGATGTTCTGCTTCTCCTCCTCGATGAAGCGGATGTCGGGAAGGATTACATCGACGCCCGGCTCGGTCTCGCTGCCGAAGGTCACCCCCATATCGACGATCAGCCATTCGCGCGTGCCGTCGCGCCCGTAGCCGTAGAGATACAGGTTCATGCCAATCTCGCCCACGCCGCCAAGCGGCAGGAAGACGAAATCGGCTCCCTTTCCATTGGATTTTTTAGACATGTTTGGGTTTCAGTGCCTCACCGGCTCAAGAAGAACACATCGCCGGCGGCGATCCGATATTCGACGCCGTCTGGGGTCAGCAGCCTCAGCGCGCCATCGGCGTCGAGACCGCCATAAACGCCTTCAGTCTCCTCGCCATTGATCTTCACACGCAAAGGGCGCCCCGCGGGTCCGGCGCGGTCGAGCCAGGCGCGGCGGATGCTGGGGAAAGAGTTGCCCTCGCCCCAGCGTGTCAGCCATTCATGCGTGGTCGCCGCCAGCACTTCGAGCGCCTCGGCCGGCGTTACCGTCATGCCATAGGCGCCAAGGCTCACGGCGGGCTGCGGCAGGCCCTCAGGGTGATTGGCGAGATTGATGCCGGTGCCGATCACCACCACCGAGCGGTTCTCGGCCGTGCTGCCGATATTCTCGAGCAGCATGCCGGCGACCTTCTCGCCCGCCAGCAGGATGTCGTTTGGCCATTTCAGCAGAAGCTCCGAGCGGCCTTCATAGGCGATCAGCTTGGCGATCGTGTCGAAGGCGATGACGCCGGCGACCAGCGCCAGCTGGCCGGCCACGCGAATGGGGCAATTGATGCCGACGAGCAGGCTCGCAAACAAATTGCCGGGTTGGGAAATCCATTCGCGGCCCCCTCGGCCACGGCCTTGCGATTGCCGGGTGGAGCAGATCCAGAGCGGTCCGGGCTCGCCGGCCTTGGCGCGGCGCCTCGCCTCGGCGTTGGTCGAATCCACCGTCTCCATCCGAAGCAAGCGGTAGCCGCTCGGCATTTTGGGCGATGGCGATGAAAAATATATCATTTAGAACAGTGACTTAGCAGCTAGTCCGGCATAGGCCACAAGCGGCGCCGGATAAACGAAATAGAGCAGAATGAACGCCCCGCTGACGCCAAGCACAGCTGCAAGCGGTGCCTGCATCGGTTCGAAGCGTTCCGCGGGGGCATCGAAATACATAAGCTTGACGATGCGAAGATAGTAGTAGGCGCCCACGACGCTCAAAAGCACGCCGATGACGGCAAGCGCATAAAGACCGGCATGAATGGCGGCAAGGAACACGTAAAACTTGGCGAAGAAACCTGCAAGGGGCGGAATGCCGGCAAGGGAAAATAGCAGCATCGCCAACAGGAAAGCCATCATGGGCTGGGTGCGTGAGAGGCCCGCCAAAGCATCGATGTCCTCGATCATGCGCCCATCCCGCCGCATGGCGAGGATGCAGGCGAAGGTGCCGAGCGTCATCATGAGATAGATGGCGAGATAGACGATCACGCCCGTGACGCCCTCGGCGCTGCCGGCGGCGAGCCCCACCAGCGCGTAGCCCATATGGCCGATCGAGCTATAGGCCATCAGCCGCTTGATATTGGTTTGCCCGATCGCCGCGAACGAGCCGAGCGCCATCGAGGCGATCGCAAGAAACACGACGATCTGTTGCCATTGCAGCGTCACCGCCGGGAAGGCGGTGATGAGCACCCGCACGGTCAGCGCCATGGCGGCGAGCTTGGGCGCGGCCGCAAAGAAGGCGGTGACTGGCGTCGGCGCGCCCTCATAGACATCCGGCGTCCACATGTGGAACGGCACGGCGGAGATCTTGAAGGCGAAACCGGCCATCAGGAAAACGAGGCCGACGATGAGCCCGAGATTGGCGCCAGACGGCTGCACCGAAGCGGCGATGGTGGCGAACTGGGTCGAGCCGGTGAAGCCGTAAACCAGCGATGCGCCGTAAAGCAGCATGCCCGAGGACAGCGCGCCGAGGACGAAATATTTGAGTCCGGCCTCGGCCGAGCGCGCGGAGTCGCGACGGAAGGCGGCGACCACGTAAAGCGCGAGGCTTTGCAGCTCAAGCCCGACATAGAGCGCGATGAGATCGTTGGCCGAGATCATCATCATCATGCCGGTGGTGGCCAGCAGCACAAGGACGGCGAACTCGAACTTGACCCCTCCCCGCTCGCGCCAATAGTCGAGCGACATGATAAGCGCCGCGGCCGCGCCGGTCAGCGTGAGCAGCTTCAACATGCGCGCGAAGGGATCGACGATGAAGCTGTCACCGAACAGCATCGCCGTGCCGAAAGAGGTCGCTACGAAGAGCCCTGCCACGACAAGGAGGAGCACCGCGAGCCACAGAATGAGCTCGCCCCGCTGGCGTCGCGCGAACACGCCAAGCATCAGCAGCGCCATGGCGCCGATCGATAGGATCAGCTCCGGCAGCGCGGCTTCGAGGTTGAGCGATTGGAGCACGTTCAAAGGCTCCTTATGGCATCAGCGCGAGCCGCGCCTGCTCGGCGGCGGCGAGGCTTGCGTGGTAGTTCTTGATCAGGGCGTCGACCGAGACAGCCGACGCATCGAGAATGGGCGCGGGGTAGAAGCCGAACAGGATGGTGAGCACGACGAGCGGCGTCATCACCGCGACCTCGCGCCAGGTGAGGTCGCTGATGAATTTGAGGCTCGCCTTCTCCAGCTTGCCGAAGATGATGCGGCGGTAGAGATAGAGCGCATAGGCCGCCGAGAGGATCACGCCGGTGGTGGCGAGGAAGGCCACCCAGGTATTGACGCGGAATGCCCCCGTGAGGCTCAAGAATTCACCGACGAAGCCGGATGTGCCGGGGAGCCCGACATTGGCGAGCGTGAACACCATGAAGCAGAAGGCGTAGACCGGCATGCGGTCGACGAGGCCGCCGAAGGCCGAGATCTCGCGCGTATGCATGCGGTCGTAGATCACGCCGACGCAGAGAAAGAGCGCCGCGGAGACGATGCCGTGCGAGAGCATCTGGAAGATGCCGCCCTGCAAGCCCTGCATGGTGAGGGTGAACACGCCGATGGTGACGAAGCCCATATGCGCGACCGACGAATAAGCGATCAGCTTTTTCACATCCTCCTGTGCCAGCGCCACCAACGAGGTGTAGATGATGGCGACGACCGACAGCGCGAATATCAGCGGCGCGAACTCCGCGGAAGCGAGCGGGAACATCGGGATAGAGAAGCGCAAGAAGCCGTAGCCGCCCATCTTCAAGAGGATGCCGGCTAGGATCACCGAGCCCGCGGTCGGCGCCTCGACATGGGCGTCGGGCAGCCAGGTATGCACCGGCCACATCGGCAGCTTGACGGCGAAGGAGGCAAGGAAGGCGAACCACAGCCAGGTCTGCATCTCCGGCGGAAAGCCGTGGGTAAGCAGGACCGGAATGTCGGTGGTGCCCGCCTCCCAATAGATCGCCATGATGGCGAGCAGCATCAGCAGCGAGCCAGCGAGCGTATAGAGGAAGAACTTGAAGCTCGCATAGACCCGCCGCGCGCCACCCCACACGCCGATGATCAGGAACATTGGAATCAAGCCGCCCTCGAAGAACAGATAGAACATCACCAGGTCGAGCGAGGTGAACACGCCGAGCATCAGCGTCTCGAGCACTAAGAACGCAATCATATACTCCTTCACGCGCGTCGAGATCGCGACCCAGCTCGCCAAAATGCAGATCGGCATGAGGAACGTCGTCAGCAGGACGAAGGGCAGCGAGATGCCGTCGACGCCCATATGGAAGGTGATCGGACCGAGCCAGGGCCTTAGCTCGACGAATTGGAATTGGGCCGTGAGCGGATCGAAATCGCGCCACAGGATGAGCGAGAGCGCGAAAGTGACCAGCGTGGTCCACAGCGCGATGAAGCGCGCGTTGCGGAAGGCGCTCTCGTCGTCGCCGCGCAAGAGGGCAATGAGCAGCGCGCCGAGCAGCGGCAGGAAGGTGACGGTGGAGAGGATCGGCCAGCTATAGCTCATGGCTTGAGCCCTCCGCCGGCAAACAGGAAATAGGTGATGAGAGCTGCCACGCCGATCAGCATGACGAAGGCGTAGTGATAGATGTAGCCCGATTGGAGCTTCACTACGCGGTTGGTGATGTCGATGACTCGGGCGGAGACGCCGTCAGGACCCAGCCCATCGATGATCGTGCCATCGCCGGTCTTCCACAGGAAGCGGCCGAGCCATTTCGCCGGCCTGACGAACAGAGCGTCGTAGAGCGCGTCGAAATACCAGGCGTTCAGCAGAAACTGGTGGGCCCAGCGGAAGCGCTTGGCGAGGCCGAAGGGCACCAGCGGGTTGCGGATATAGAAATACCAGGCGGTGGCGAGGCCGAGCGTCATGGCGATGGTCGGCGCCAGCATCACCCAAAGCGGGACCTCGTGATGGCCGCCCTCATGCGTCACCAGCGAGCCACGCCAGAACTCGGTCTGACCGTTGCCGATGAAGAGATGCGCGAACAGTCCGCCAAGCAGCAGCGCGCCTAGGGCCAGCAGAGCGAGCGGAATGCCCATGGTCCAAGGCGGCTCATGGGCGTGCGCGAGCACGTCTTTCGGCTCGCGCGGCTTGCCCTCGAAGGCGAGAAACATCAACCGCCAGGAATAGAACGAGGTCAGCACGGCGGCGATCAGCGTGAGCACGAAAGCATAGTTCCCGACCCAGGAATGCGCGGCATAGGTCGCCTCGATGATGGCGTCCTTGGAGACGAAGCCCGCGGTAAAGGGAAAGCCGGTCAGCGACAGCGTGCCGATCAGCATCATCGCCCAGGTGAAGGGGAGCACCTTGCGCAGCGCTCCCATGCGGCGGAGATCCTGCTCATGATGCAGTGCATGAATGACGGCGCCGGCGCCGAGAAAGAGCAGGGCCTTGAACGAGGCATGGGTAAAGAGATGGAACATGCCGGCGCCGTAAGCGCCGACGCCCTCCGCCGCGAACATGTAGCCGAGTTGCGAGCAGGTCGAATAGGCCACCACGCGCTTGATGTCGGTCTGCACCAGGCCGACGGTCGCGGCGAAGAAGGCGGTAGTGGCGCCAATAATAGCTACGAAACCGAGCGCGATTGGCGCAAGCTCGAACAGCGGCGACAGCCGCGCCACCATGAACACGCCGGCGGTGACCATGGTCGCGGCATGGATCAGCGCCGAGACCGGTGTCGGGCCCTCCATGGCATCGGGAAGCCAGGTGTGGAGCAGGAACTGCGCCGACTTGCCCATCGCTCCCATGAACAGCAGCAGGCAGATCAGCGTCAGCGCGTCGACGCGCCAGGCGAGAAACTGCATCGTCTCGCCGACATGGTCGGGGGCCGAGGCGAACACCGTGTCGTATTGCACGGAGTTGAACAAACTGAAGATGGCGAAGATGCCAAGCGCGAAGCCGAAATCGCCGACGCGGTTGACGATGAAGGCCTTGATGGCCGCCGCGTTTGCGGAGGGCTTGTGGTACCAGAAGCCGATCAGGAGATAAGAGGCGAGGCCCACGCCCTCCCAGCCGAAGAAGAGCTGGACGAAATCGTCGGCCGTGACCAGCGCCAGCATGGCGAAGGTGAATAGCGAGAGATAGGCGAAGAAGCGCGGGCGGTGCGGATCCTCCTCCATGTAGCCGATGGAGTAGAGATGCACGAGGCCCGAGACCGTGGTCACGACCACGAGCATCACGGCGGTCAGCGTGTCGATGCGGAGCGACCAAACGGCTTTCAAGTCACCGGAGGTGATGAAGCGCAACAGCTCGATGCGCTGTTCCTCCCCCCGAATTGCCAATTCGTAGAAGGCGAGCCATGAGAGGAGCGCCGTGATCAGCACCAATGTCGTGGTGATGACCTCGGCTGGGCGCTGCCCGGTGAAACGGCCGAGCAGCCCTGCGAAGATCGCGCCGACGAGAGGGAGAAACAGGATCGCCTGATACATCGCGCTTTCTAGGCTCAGCCCTTGAGAAGATCGATTTCGGCAACGTCGATGGTGCCGCGGTTGCGGAAATAGACGACGACGATGGCGAGGCCGATCGCGGCTTCCGCCGCGGCCACAGTCAGCACGATCATGGCGAAGATTTGCCCGACCAGATCGCCGTGGAAGGCGGAAAAGGCGACGAGGTTGAGATTCACCGCAAGCAGCATCAGCTCGATCGACATGAGGATGACGATCACGTTCTTGCGATTGAGGAAGATACCGAAAATGCCGAGCGTGAACAGAACGGCCGCGACAGTGAGGTAATGGGAGAGGCCGATGCTCATGAGAGCCCCCTCCCCGTTTCGACCTCGACCAGCTCGACGGACTTCTCGCGTGTGCGGTTGACCTGCTCCGCAACGTGCTGACGCCGCACATCGCGCTTATGATGCAGGGTGAGGACGATGGCGCCGATCATGGCGACGAGCAGGATCAGGCCCGCCGCCTCGAACAGATAGACGTAACGCGTATAGAGAATGAGCCCGATCGCCTCGGTGTTGCTGATCTCCGATACGGGGGGCGTCGGCGCCTGCGCGGTGATCTCGGGCGCCGTGATCCACGCGCCGACGATCAGCACCAGCTCGACGAGAAGCAGAAGGCCAATGGTAGCGCCGACCGGCAGATATTTCAGGAAGCCCGCCTTGAGCACGGCGAAGTCGACGTCGAGCATCATCACCACGAACAGGAAAAGCACGAGCACCGCGCCGACATAGACGACGATCAGGATCATCGCTAGGAATTCGGCGCCGAGCTGCACGAACAGGCCCGCGGCGTTGAAGAAGGCGAGGATCAGGAACAGCACCGCGTGCACGGGGTTGCGCACCGCGATGACCATGAAGGCCGCGCCCACGCAGGTGATGGCGAAGAGATAAAAGAACAGCGCTGACAGCATCAAGCGGCGTCGCCCCTCACCGGTACGGCGCGTCGAGCGCCAGATTCTTGGCGATCTCGCGCTCCCAGCGGTCGCCGTTCGCCAGCAGCCGCTCCTTGTCGTAGTAAAGCTCCTCGCGCGTCTCGGTGGCGAACTCGAAATTCGGACCCTCGACGATGGCGTCCACCGGGCAGGCCTCCTGGCAGAAGCCGCAATAGATGCATTTCACCATGTCGATGTCGTAGCGCGTGGTGCGGCGCGTGCCGTCATTGCGGCGGGGCCCCGCCTCGATGGTGATGGCCTGGGCCGGGCAAATGGCCTCGCACAGCTTGCAGGCGATGCAGCGCTCCTCGCCGTTGGGATAGCGCCGGAGCGCATGCTCGCCGCGGAAGCGTGGTGAGAGCGGCCCCTTCTCGAAGGGGTAGTTGAGGGTCGCCTTGGGAGCCACGAAATATTTCATGGCAAGCCAAAAGGCTGACAGAAATTCCATCAGCAACAACGACTTGGCGGCCTCGGCGAAACGCTTCACGCTGGCGCTCTCCTTAAGATGCCTGCTGCCAGAGTTGCAAAACCGCCGCCACGATCACGACAGCGGCCAATGACAAGGGCAGGAAGACCTTCCAGCCGAGCCGCATCAGCTGATCGTAGCGGTATCGCGGCACCATGGCTTTGACCATGGCGATCAGGAAGAACAAGAAGCAAACCTTCAACAGGAACCATACCACGCCTGGTATCCAGGTGAAGGGCGCGACGGGGAACGGCGGCAGCCAACCCCCCAAGAACAGCACCGTGCCGAGCCCGCATAACAGCACGATGGCGACGTACTCGCCCAGCATGAACAGCATATAGGGGGTCGACGAATATTCGACCATGAAGCCGGCCACGAGCTCCGACTCGGCCTCCAGCAGATCGAAGGGCGGGCGGTTGGTCTCGGCCAGCGCCGAGATGAAGAAGATCACGAACATCGGAAAGAGCGGCAACCAATACCAGCCTAACAGTCCGAAACGTCCGTCTTGCGCCTCCACGATGGCGCTTAAATTGAGCGAGCCCGCGCAGAGCAGCACGGTGATGATGACGAAGCCGATCGAGACTTCGTAAGAGACCATCTGCGCCGCCGAACGGAGCGCCGAAAGGAAGGCGTATTTCGAGTTCGACGCCCAACCCGCCATGATCACGCCGTAGACCTGAAGGCTCGAGATGGCGAAGATGAAAAGAATGCCGACGTTGAGATCGGCCACCTGCCAGCCCTTGGCGACCGGCATGACGGCCCAGGCCGACAGGGCGAGCCCCGCGGTGACGAGCGGCGCAAGCAGGAAGATTCCCTTGTTGGCGCCGGCCGGAATGATCGGCTCCTTAAACACGAATTTCAGCAGATCGGCGAAGGACTGCCAGAGCCCCCAGGGGCCGACCACGTTAGGCCCGCGCCGCATCTGCACCGCCGCCCAGACCTTACGGTCGGCGTAAAGCAGAAACGCCACGATGATGAGAAGGATGACGAGGAGGGCCACGCTCTGCGCCACGATCAGCGCGAGCGGCAAGCCGTAGCTGGTCCAGAACTCAGCCATCGGTGCCGGTCGCCTTGTCGGGGGAAGCGTGCAGCGCGCTCAAGCTCGCCATGATGGCGGAAGCGCGCGCGATCGGATTGGTGAGGTAGAAATCGTCGATCGCGTGGCCGAAGCGCTCCTTGCCCGGCCTCGCCGATTGCTGGGCAAGACGCTCGATGCCTGAGCTGTCGGCAGGATCGACCTGCTCGAGCAGCGCGAGATGCGGGTGCGCCTCGAACAGCTGGGCCCGCAGCGCCTGCGTCGAGTCGAACGGCAGGGGCTTGCCGAGCGCGCCTGAGAGCGCGCGCAGGATCTTCCAGTCCTCGCGCGCCTCGCCAGGGGGGAACACCGCGCGCGCGGTCATCTGCGCCCGGCCCTCCATATTCACATAGATGGAGTCCTTCTCTGTATAGGCGGCGCCGGGAAGGATGACGTTGGCGCGATGCGCGCCCTTATCACCGTGGCTTCCCTGATAGATGACGAAGGCGTTGCCCAGCCGCGCCATGTCGATCTCATCGGCGCCAAGCAGATAGACGACTTCGATTGCCCCCTCGCCTGCCGCATCGAGAATGCTTGCAACGTCGCGACCGCCTTTGCCGGGGACGAGACCGAGATCAAGACCCGCCACGCGTCCAGCGGCGTTCTGCAGCACATTGAAGCCGTTCCAAGCGAGGGCCGGCTTGATCGCGCCTATCTCAATTGCGGCCTTGGCGGCAAGCGCCAACACTGCCGCGCCGTCTGGCCGGGCCAACGCCGCCTGACCCAGGATCAGCATCGGCCGCTCTGCGCCTTCGAGCTTTCTTACGAAGGCATGCGAGCCGTCGGCGATCTTGGCGAGCGTCTCGGGGCCGGCGCCAATATAATCGTAAGGGTAGGTCAGATCGGCATCCTTGCCGATCAACCCGATGGGCATCTTGCCTTGAGTCTGGCGCCAGCGCTTGCGGATGCGGGCATTCAGCACGGGCGCCTCGTGGCGCGGATCGGTGCCGACCAAAAGGATCGCATCGGCCTGGTCGATGCCGGCGATGGTCGAGTTGAAAAGATAGGTGGCGCGTCCGAGCACGGGATCGAGCGCAGCGCCGTCCTGGCGGCAATCGATATTCGGCGAGCCGAGTTGCTCGGCGAGCAGTTTGAGCGCGAACATCTCCTCGGCGGCGGCGAGATCCCCGGTAATGGCCGCAAAGCGTAAGCCGTCGAGACCCTTCAGCCTCTCGGCGATAACGCGAAAGGCCTCGTCCCAACTCCCCGGGACGAGCTTCCCCTGCTTTCGCACGTAAGGCCGGTCGAGCCGCTGCGTGCGAAGCCCGTCCCAAACGTGGCGGGCCTTGTCGGAAATCCATTCCTCGTTGATGGCGTCATTCACGCGCGGCAGGATACGCATCACCTCGCGCCCGCGCGCATCGACGCGGATGGCGCTGCCGAGCGCATCCATCACGTCGATCGAGAGTGTTTTGGTGAGCTCCCAAGGCCGCGCCGCGAAGGCGTAAGGCTTCGAGGTGAGCGCACCGACAGGGCAAAGATCGACCACGTTGCCCGAGAGGTTCGAGTGCATGCCCCGCTCGAGATAGGTGGTGATCTCCATGTCCTCGCCGCGGCCGATGGCGCCGAGCTCTTCCACGCCGGCGACCTCGGTCATGAAGCGCACACAGCGTGTGCAGTGGATGCAGCGGTTCATGTAGGTGCCGATCAGAGGTCCGAGATATTTGTCCTCGACGGCGCGCTTATTGTCCTGGAAGCGGCCGGCGTCGAAGCCATAGGCCATGGTCTGATCTTGCAGATCGCATTCGCCACCCTGATCGCAGATCGGGCAGTCGAGCGGGTGATTGATCAGCAGGAATTCGAGCACGCCCTCGCGCGCCTTCTTCACCGTCTCGGAGGCGGTGATGATGGTGGGCGGGGTGCCGTCGCGCGCGGGCCTGAGATCATTGACGCCCATGGCGCAGGAGGCGACCGGCTTCGGCATGCCGGCGACCTCGACCAGGCACATGCGGCAATTGCCGGCGATCGACAGGCGCTCGTGATAGCAGAAGCGCGGGATCTCGACGCCGGCGAGCTCGCACGCCTGGATCAGCGTGATACCGTCCGGCATGTCATGCTCCTTGCCGTCGATGATGAGCTTAGGCACGCTTGCCTACCTTCCTCTTCGGCGCGTCGATCTGGGCAAGATTTGGCGGCGGCGAAGGTGTTTGGCGAGGCTCGTTCAGCACGTCTTGCAGGAACGACCGGAACGTCGGCGTGTATTGATCAAGGTACCCCGACTTCTGGAAGTGGGACGACAGCAAATAGTCGCGATGCGGGAGCAATTGGATCCGGACGGCAACGTCCCATTCCTTGCTCGGTGAGACGAGCAGGATCTCCTCGCTGGCGTTGAGGATAGTATCGACATAGAGCTCGTATTTCTGGAACAGCTCGATGCTGCCGTCGATGGTGCGGTCCTCATAGTCGAATTGCGCAAGCTTCAGGGTCGGATCGGAGAGCTTGGGATTGTCGAAGGCGAGCCGCAGCGTCTCCCGCCACAATTCATTGGCATTGGCGCGGCGCTCGGCCCTTTTATTCTCGGCGATTTGCAGGTGGGCATAGATCAGGGCAGCGATGGCGGCCACTGCCATGACCATCGTCGAAAGCGTTACGGCGTTGTCCCAGAGCCAAGTCATGCGTGTTACTCCGCCGCTACGGGAACCGATGGCGCGATCGGCTTCAGAGCCTGTTCGTCGATGCGCTCCTCGATCACGTGACGGAAATGGCGGATCAGCCCCTGCACCGGCCAAGCCGCTGCGTCGCCGAGCGCGCAAATAGTGTGTCCCTCGACCTGATAGCTGACATTGAGCAGCATATCGACCTCGCCCTTCTCCGCCTGGCCTTTGGCCATGCGCTCGAGCACGCGCCACATCCAGCCCGTGCCCTCGCGACACGGCGTGCACTGGCCGCAACTCTCATGCTTGTAGAAATAAGAGAGCCGCGCGATGGCACGGATGATGTCGGTCGATTTGTCCATGACGATGACGGCCGCCGTGCCGAGCCCGGTCTTCAGCGCCTTGAGACTGTCGAAGTCCATCGGCAGGTCGTTGCATTGGCTGGCCGGGATGCAGGGGACCGACGATCCGCCGGGGATGACGGCGAGCAGATTGTCCCAGCCGCCTCGCACGCCACCCGCATAGTGGTCGATCAGTTCGCGCAGAGGCACGCCCATCTCCTCTTCGACATTGCAGGGTTTGTTCACATGGCCCGACAGGCAGAACAGCTTGGTCCCGGTATTGTTGGGGCGGCCGAGCGAGGCGAACCAGGTGGCGCCCCGCCGCAAAATGTCCGGCACCACCGCGATCGTCTCGACATTGTTGACGGTGGTCGGCGCGCCGTAGAGACCGACATTCGCCGGGAACGGCGGCTTGAGGCGCGGCTGGCCCTTCTTGCCCTCGAGGCTTTCGAGCAGCGCCGTCTCCTCGCCGCAAAGGTAAGCGCCGGCACCGTGATGCAGATAGAGATCGAAGTCCCAGCTGTTGACGTTGTTCTTGCCGATCAGCTTCGAGTCGTAAGCCTCGTCGATCGCGGCTTGCAGGATTTCGCGCTCGCGGATGAACTCGCCGCGAATGTAGATGTAGGAGACATGCGCCCGCATGGCGAAGGCGGCGAGGAAGGCGCCCTCGATCAGAAGCTGCGGATCGTGACGCATGATGTCGCGATCCTTGCAGGTGCCCGGCTCCGACTCATCCGCATTGACGACGAGATAATTCGGGCGCCCATCGGACTTGGTCGGCATGAACGACCATTTCAGCCCAGTGGGGAAACCTGCGCCGCCGCGGCCGCGCAGGCCCGAAGCCTTCATCTCCTCGATGATCGCCTCGTGGCCCTTTTCGACCATCGCCTTGGTGCCGTCCCAGGCGCCGCGCGCGCGCGCGGCCTTGAGCCGCCAGCTGTGCAGCCCGTAGAGATTCTTGAAGATGCGGTCCTCGTCTTGCAGCATCAGAGCGGCCTCGGTTTGCGGCCTTTGCCAAGCGGAGGCTTGGGCACGGGTGACTCACGCAAATTGGCGGCCTTGCCTGGACGCTTGGCCTCTGCGTCGGTCAGTGCGGGACCGGTCCCTTCCCGATCGTCGTCAGGCTGTTCGTTCTTGTAAAGCTCGGGATCGATCAGCGTGATCGGACCGCCTTCGGGTGCCGACGCCTGGCGTCCATCCTGCGGGCCCGGCTGGACATGTCGGCCGGCCTTCATCTCTTTCAGGATGCGCGTCATGCTCTCGGGCGTGAGGTCCTCGTAATAGTCCTTGTTGATCTGTGCCATGGGTGCGTTGACGCAGGCGCCAAGACACTCGACCTCGGTCCAGGAGAACACCCCGTCTTGCGTTACGTGGCCCGGCTCGCCGATCAATTTGCGGCAGGTGTCCTTGATCGCATCGGCGCCCCGGAGCCAGCACGGCGTGGTGCCGCAGACCTGCACGTAATAGCGGCCGACGGGCGCCAGGTTGAACATCGTGTAGAAGGTCGCAATCTCGTAGACGCGGATATAGGCCATGCCGAGCATGTCGGCGACGTAGCGGAGCGCCGGCTCGGGCAGCCAGCCGCCCATCTGCTCCTGCGCGCGCCACATCAGCGGCAGCACGGCGGACGCTTGACGGCCTTCCGGATATTTCGCGATCTGGGCCTTGGCCCATTCGAGATTTTCCGGAGTGAAGGCGAAGCCCTCAGGCTGTTCGGCGGCGAGGCGGCGGACGCTCATAAAATCGCTTCTTCTTTTCTCGCGGCAGTTTGGCCCAGCCGGCGCGAGGCTCTCCTAGCGGTGAACGGTACAAGCGGGAATCGTGTTCAGCTTCTTACCCACATAGGCCTTCAACGTGTAAAAGCAAACCGCGGTCGAGGTCGACTTCTGCAAGGTGACCACCAGCGCGTCGGATGACACCTTCCCGGATTGCCTGGTCACGGCGTCTGCGGGGATGAAATTCGAAGTGCGGATCACGAATCCGTCCTTGGTGAGCTCGCCGAGCGACACGGGCCCGCTGTCGCCCTCGGGTTGCGCTTCAGGGCTTCCGGATTCCCCGGTCGGGGCACCGTCCTCGGGCTTGCTCCCCTCGTCCTTGGTTGCTTCAGGCTTTGCCTCTTCGGGATTGGTCCCCTCGCCTTTCGCAGCTTCAGGCGTCGCTGCCGGCGCGGGCTTGGCCCCAGGCTCGGCGGCGCGCGCCTCGGCGATGGCGAAGAGCAGCGCGGCGCAGGCCAAGGTCAGGAGCATTCTCATCATTTTGCCCTCCCTCACCGGTCAATCTCGCCGAACACAATATCGATCGAGCCGAGCACGGCCGAGACGTCGGCAAGCATATGGCCCCTGCATAAGAAGTCCATGGCGGCGAGATGGGCGAAGCTCGGCGCCCTGATCTTGCAGCGATAAGGCTTATTGGTGCCGTCCGAGACGAGATAGACGCCGAATTCGCCTTTTGGGGCTTCGACCGCCGCATAAACCTCGCCCTTGGGCACGTGATAGCCCTCGGTATAGAGCTTGAAATGATGGATCAGCGCTTCCATCGAGCTTTTCATTTCGGCCCGTTTCGGCGGCACCATTTTGTGGTTTTCGACGGTGACGGGGCCGAGCTCGGTGGTGAGCTTCTCGCAGCATTGCTTCATCAGGCGGACCGATTGGCGCATCTCCTCCATGCGGACGAGATAGCGGTCGTAGCAATCGCCGTGCTTGCCGATGGGAATATCGAAGTCGAGCTCCCCATAGCATTCGTAAGGTTGCGACTTGCGCAAGTCCCAGGCCGCGCCCGACCCGCGCACCATCACGCCGGAAAACCCATGCGCCCAGGCGTCCTCGAGCGTCACGACGCCGATATCGACGTTCCGCTGCTTGAAGATGCGGTTGTCGGTGAGGAGCCCCTCGATGTCGGCGCAGACTTTGAGGAATGGGTCGCAGAAGGCATAGATGTCGGCGACGAGCTCGGGCGGAAGATCCTGATGCACGCCGCCCGGTCGGATATAGGCCGCATGCATGCGGCTGCCGCTCGCCCGCTCGTAAAACACCATGAGCTTCTCGCGTTCCTCGAAGCCCCACAGCGGCGGCGTCAACGCGCCCACATCCAAGGC
Source organism: Methyloceanibacter sp. (assembly GCA_049579665.1). Classification (GTDB taxonomy): domain Bacteria; phylum Pseudomonadota; class Alphaproteobacteria; order Rhizobiales; family Methyloligellaceae; genus Methyloceanibacter. The sequence continues at coordinate 1,838 of JBAUOI010000327.1, read as the reverse complement.
TTGGGTGGTGACGTTGAGAAGGTGGGAGAGCAGCCGGCCGATCTCGGAATAGAGCACGCGGATGAGCTGACCGCGTTTCGGCACGGTGACGCCGACCAGCTTCTCCACCGCTAGCGCGAAGCCGTGTTCCTGGTTCATCGGCGCCACGTAGTCGAGCCGATCGAAATAAGGAACCGCCTGGAGATAGGTCTTGTACTCGATCAGCTTCTCGGTGCCGCGATGCAACAGCTCGATATGCGGATCTACGCGCTCGACCACCTCGCCGTCGAGTTCGAGCACGAGCCGAAGCACGCCATGCGCCGCCGGGTGCTGCGGGCCGAAATTGATGGTGAACTTGCGGTCGTCGCCTTCGCGCTTGCCGCTGTCGGTCTCAGGTGCGGGTGTGTCGATCTCTGCCATTAGGCCTCGACCTTCTGCGCGGCCTTGGCGAGCTTGGCGGCGACACCGCGATTGAAGCGGTCCCAGCTCACGATGAAGCGTTCATGGATCCCTGCGCCGATCTCATCGACGCCATCGTGCGCCACGACCTTGAATTTGGCGCGCGGGCCTCTGACCTCGATGCACTCGGCATCGACGGTGACGGTCATGCCGGGCGGAGTCGCCGACTTGTGGGAGACATCGATGTGCACGCCGAGGCTCCCCTCGCCCTTATCGAGATGCGGCTCCAGCAGTTGCACGCAGGTCCATTCCATCAGCCCGACCATGAAGCCGGTGGCGAACACATTGGGCATGGCCTGGAGTTGCGGCGATTCGGGATAGAGCTGGGACACGGTCTTCGTCACAGGGACAGTATAGGCGAAGCGGTGCTTGAGCCCGGGCTTGAGCGATGACTTCATGGCTCGCCCTCCCGCTCGGGGGCTTCGCCGGCCTTCTCGTCACCGGGGATGGCGCTGTCCATGCCTTCCCACGGGCTCAGGAAATCGAAGCTCCGATAGTCCTGCATCAACTTCACCGGCTCATAGACCACACGCTTCAGCTCATCGTCGTATCTGAGCTCGACGAAACCGGTCAGGGGAAAGTCCTTGCGCAGAGGATGGCCCTGAAAACCGTAATCGGTGAGGAGGCGCCTGAGGTCCGGGTGTCCCTCGAACAGTATGCCGTAGAGATCGTAGGCTTCGCGCTCGAACCAGTCGGCGGCCGGAAACAGCGTGACGATGCTTGGCACAGGCGTCTCGGCGTCGGTCTTAACCCGCACGCGAATCCGATGATTCAGCCAAGGGCTCAGCAGGTGATAGACGACATCGAAGCGCTCATCGCGCTCGGGGTAGTCGACGCCGCAAATGTCGATCAGGCAGCCGAAGCGGCACAGAGAGTCGTCGCGCAAGAGCCGGATCGTCCCGCGAATCGAATCGCGCTCGACCTCAAGGGTCAGCTCGCCGAGCGCCACCTCGGAGGCTAGCAGCTTCGTCCCGAGGCGATCGCCGAGATAGGCGGCAAGCTTGGTAAGGGCTTCGTCCATCAGGGCTCCAGGAGGGACGTTGGCGGAAGCGGATCAGCGCTCGATCGTGCCGGTCCGTCTGATCTTCTTCTGCAAGAGGAGGACGCCATAGACCAGCGCCTCGGCGGTCGGCGGACAGCCGGGCACATAAATGTCGACCGGCACGATGCGGTCGCAGCCGCGCACCACCGAGTAGGAATAATGATAATAGCCCCCGCCATTGGCGCAGGATCCCATGGAGATCACATAGCGCGGCTCCGGCATCTGGTCGTAGACCTTCCGCAGGGCGGGGGCCATCTTGTTGCACAGCGTGCCGGCGACGATCATCACGTCGGACTGGCGTGGGCTGGCGCGCGGGGCGAAGCCGAAGCGCTCGAGGTCCCAGCGCGGCATGGAGGCC
>JBAUOI010000326.1:0-11602 GCA_049579665.1 Methyloceanibacter sp. | reverse complement strand
GGATTGACCACTGGGCCATAGAAGCTCGTCTCGTTGGAGGAGCCCATGGCGAACTCGTCATTGTTGAGCTTGCCGAGCATCACCGCGCCGGCGGCCCAGAGATTGGCGGTGACCGTCGACTCATAGGTGGGCGTGAAGCCATCGAGAATGTGCGAGCAGGCGGTGGTGCGGTACCCCTTGGTGCAGAACAGATCCTTGATGCCAAGCGGGATGCCTTCGAGCGCTCCCGCCTCGCCCTTTGTCAGCCGGGCGTCGCTCGCCGCAGCCATCTCCAGCGCACGTTCAGGCGTTTTGAGGATGAAGGCATTGAGGGACTCGTTGGCGGCCTCGATCGCCTCGATATGCGCGCGCGCAAGCTCATCGGCCGAAAGGGTTTTCCTGGCGAGCCCGTCACGCGCTTCGGCGATGGTGAGTTGAGTGAGCTTGGTCACGTGTCTACGGCTTCACGTTCTCGCAGCGAAAAAGCGCGTTGAGGTCCTCTTCATCTTGGCTTGCCGTTGTGGCATCGCCATTGTCGCCACCCGCGGCCTCGCTTTCCTCCCTTTCGCGTCGGTCGATTTCCGCGGGGTCGAGGTCCTCGGAAAACGCCGAGGACTCATCTTCCGACTCGTCATAGGACTCCTGTTGTACGGTCATGCGGGTAATGCTGAGATCGCCGGTTTTCTTCTGCACGATGGCGAAGATGTCGGGAAAGGCATAGCCCGGCTCTTCGCAAAATGCCGTCGCGAGCCAGCTTGTCGCGTTGCGCGGCGTGACGCCGACGAAGTCGCAGCGCTGCGCATTGGCGCTGACGCCTGCCTTGCTGAACACAGTAAAATCGAGGTCCTGGCCAAGCTCGGTGACGGTCTTCTCTTTCAGCTTGGCGCAGCCTTCTTTCGAGGAGGCAAAGGTCCCCTCGGGCAGTCCTTGCGCGTGGGCCAGGCCCCCAGCGGCGAGCCATACTCCCAAGCCAAGAAGGGCGGCGCGGTGCATGACGCTCTCCTATTCGACGATCTTCGGCACGACGAAATAGCCGTCATCGACCTCTGGCGCGTTCTTGAGGATATCGGCGGCGCAGAAACCGTCGGTGACCTCATCCTTGCGCTTCTTCATGGTCATCGCGGCGACCCGCGTCATCGGCTCGACCGCGCTGGTGTCGATCTCATCGAGCTGGGCGACCCAATCGAGGATGCCCGACAGCTCCTGCTCGAGCCGGCCGGCCTCCTCCTCGGTGATGGCGAGGCGGGCAAGGCGGGCGATGCGGCGGACCGTAGCGCGATCGACGGACATGGAGGGAGGCCTGGATTTTTCGCGTTCCTGAGGCGCTCGTCTAGCACCACGCCGCGGAACCGGCAATGCAGCTCCCTCCCCCGGAAAGGGGGAGGGTCGGGGTGGGGGTTGGCTGTACACACAACTCCTTTGATCACCCTCACCCGGCTTACTAAAGCGAGCCGACCGCCCCCATGCAGGGGGAGGAGACAGTCAGGCCTCGAAGGGAACCCCGACCTCGGGCACAAGCACGCAATCGCTTTCCATGGCCTCGATGAACTTGTCCGCGGTCTGGTCGAGCACCGGGAAGGTCCCGTAATGGCACGGCACGACCAGCTCGAATTCGAAGAACCGTTTGCAAGCGAGCGCCGCCGTCTTGGCCCCCATCGTGTAGCGGTCGCCGATCGGCACGAAGCCGATTTGCGGGCGGTAGATCTCGTTGATCAATCCCATGTCCGAGAAGATCGCGGTATCGCCCATGTGGTAGACGGTCTTGCCCCCGCTTGTCGCGATCACCAGTCCGCAACAGGCGCCGAGATAGACCGGGCGGCCGTCGACGATGTTGGACGCTGAATGCCAGGCCGGAACGAAGGTGAGGTCGAAGTCGCCATGGTAAAGCGTGCCACCGGTATTGCCCGGATCGATCTTGTCGACGCCGCGGGCCGCCATATAGGTGGCGAGCTCATGCACGGCCAACAGTTGCGCACCGGTTTCCTTGCAGAGCCGCACGGTGTCGCCGGTATGGTCCTCGTGCCCATGCGTGAGCGCCACATGCGTCACGCCCTTGAACACGTTATGCAAGGGAATCCCGGCATCCTCGAAGGTGGCGTTGCCGGTGAGGAATGGATCGATCAGGATGCTGCTGGCCCCAATGTCGATGCGGAAGCAGGAATGGCCGAACCAAGTAATCTTCATGCGTCTAACCTCTTGATGCGCTCCTCGTGACTGTAGCACCTCTCGTACCGATCGAAGACCTGCCTCCCCTGCTCTCCCGCGAGGCGCGCCTGCTTGGCCTCGACGTCGGCAGCAAGACCATCGGCATGGCGCTGTCTGACGTAACGCGTTCGGTTGCCACTCCCTTCCAGACGGTGCGGCGCACCAAATTCACAGAAGACGCGAAGGCGATCGAAGCGGCAATCGGGGAGCATGATGTCGGCGCGGTCGTGATCGGGCTTCCTCTTAATCTCGACGGCTCGGAGGGGCCGCGCGCCCAATCGACGCGGGCCTTTGCCCGCAACCTTGCCACCCGCATCGCCGTGCCTATCCTGTTCTGGGACGAGCGGCTTTCGACCGCCGCCGTCGAGCGCCATCTCATCGAGGCCGACGCTTCGCGCAAGCGGCGTGCCGAGGTGATCGACCGCATGGCGGCGGCCTACATCCTGCAAGGCGCCCTCGACCGGCTAAAGCGACTGGGCGAGATCGGTTAGTCTGAGATTGTCGTTGAAGATCAGATAGCCAGCCGGCGCCTCGGGACAGAACCCCGCGCCGCAAATCAACACCGTGGAAATGACGTTGCCGACAGCGAGCACGAAGAAAAGTACGAACGCCGTGAGCGGCAGCACGCTCATCCGGTTGGACCACGGCTCGGACCGGGCGAATTGCCGGTCGTCGAGCAGCAGAATGGCGCAGCCGACGATCATGAGCGCGAAGGCGATGAAGGCCCAGGTGTAGAGATGCAGGCCGAAGATCGCATTGCCGTAGCCGGGGCTGCCCGGGGCGATGTGGATCAGCATCTGCCGCAGGGAGATGGCGGCGCCGACAGCAGCGCCGAGGATCGTGACGCCATACTGGCTCGGCCTCGGTCCGAACAAGAGGTTGAGCGCGAGCCCGAAACCGGCGGCGAAGAACGCCACCCGTTGCAGGATGCACAAGGGGCACGGCAGGTCGCGGAACCAGAGCTGATCGATAAAGGCGAGCGCAAGCACCGTATCGACGGCAATCAGCCCCAAGGCGTTGAGGAGCCTCGACAGGTCCCCTGGCACGCGGTCCCCCTAACTCACAACGCGATGTTCAGAACGTCGTTCATATGGACGCGGAATAGCACGAGCAGCACCACGAGACCTGCGACCCAAAAGCCCATCGCCGCCCCGCGCTGCCTGAGCCACGCCGCTCCTAGCCCGCAGGCAAATAGAAGAAAAGGCAAGCTCATCATGGCGCAGCCTCCGCCTGACCGACTCCATGCCGGCTTCCAGTCATTACGGTCGCGCGCGACTTAGTGATTCGCACGCGAGCCGTAACCCGCAAGGTATTGAAATTCCGGGCGGCATGGCAAGGAAGAACGGCGCCCGTGCCGGGCCCCCTCCTAAAGCAAGAGGCCGCCCACAAGGCGGCCTCCGAAATGCGTGGCGCGCTGGCGCGCCGCTTAAAATGCCTCGGTCTGCTAGCAGGGCCTGCACTTGCATCTGTACGGGCCGCACCGCCAGACAAATCCCGGCGGGCAATACCGTCCCCAGCCGTAGCAGGCAGCCGGCTCGACCGGCGAATAGTTCTTTGCCGCCGACGGAAGATTGAGCGTTCCCGATCTCAATGCCGTGGCCTCGGCCTTCCATGCAAGACCTCCCGCGAATACCACGGCAGCAGCGACACCTAGGGCAATCGCAAGCTTACGCATCCATGCCTGCTGGTTTTGAGTTTTCCTACCGGCATCATCGGTAGTATGCCGTTGCATAATAGCGCACGATTCGGGCTACCGACCACACCGCGCCGCATTGGATCATTACCAATCGCCGAAGCCAAAGTTCATGCGCATTGCCGCAGCCACGCGACATCGTCCTTAGGCAGCCCCGACATCGCCGCCGGTCGCCTTACGCCACGCTTACCTTGTTGCGCCGGCCCGCTTGCCGCATCGCTTGGCTCGGCCTATACAGTGCCCTTTAATGAGCATTGCGGCCGACTCGAACCTCTCTTTTCCTCATCGCCATCTTCTTGGAATCGAAGGCCTTTCCCGAGACCAGATCACGGCGCTGCTCGATCTGTCGGAGGAAGCGGCCAAACTCAGCCGGCAAATCGCCAAGAAGCGCGACGATCTGCGCGGCCGCACCCTGATCAACCTTTTCTTCGAGGCCTCGACCCGGACCCAAAGCTCGTTCGAGCTTGCCGGCAAGCGGCTCGGCGCCGACGTGATGAACATGGCGGTGGGCACGTCTTCCGTGCAGAAGGGCGAGACCCTGATCGACACGGCGGTGACGCTCAACGCCATGCGCCCGGACATTCTCGTGGTGCGCCATCATGCGGCGGGGGCGGTCGAGCTCCTGTCGCAGAAGGTCGATTGCTCGGTGATCAACGCCGGCGACGGGAGCCACGAGCATCCCACCCAAGCCCTGCTCGACGCGCTCACCATTCGCCGCCACAAGGGCGACATCGAGGGCCTGATCGTCGCCATCTGCGGCGATATTCTCCATTCTCGCGTCGCGCGGTCCAACATCTTGCTGCTCAACACGCTCGGCGCCCGCGTCCGCGTCGTCGCGCCGTCGACGCTGCTCGCCTCCGGCATCGAGCGGCTTGGCGTCGAGGTCTATACCTCGATGTGGGACGGGCTGGCCGATGCGGATATCGTCATGATGCTTAGGCTGCAGCGGGAGCGCATGACCTCGAGCCTGATCCCGAGCACCCGCGAATATTTCCACTTCTTCGGCCTCGACTACGACAAGCTCGCCCGCGCCAAGCCGGACGCTCTCGTCATGCATCCAGGCCCGATGAACCGCGGCGTCGAGATCGACTCCAATGTCGCCGACGATCCGCAAAGCGTGATCCGCGAGCAGGTGGAGATGGGCGTGGCAGTCCGCATGGCGGTGCTGCAAGCGCTCGCGCGCCACCTGCCAAACGAATGATGGCGATGCAACCTTACCCGCCAGAGCAACGCTCGCGTAGCCTCGCACTGATCAACGCGCGGCTGCTCGATCCTGCCTCGCGGCTGGATCGGCCAAGCGGGCTGCTGATCAGGGACGGCCTTATCGTCGATCTTGGGCCGCATATCGCTGAAGGCGCCGTGAGCGAAGCCGAGATTGTCGATTGCGGCGGCCACCTGCTCGCCCCCGGTCTTATCGACATGATGGTGTTTACCGGCGAACCCGGACACGAGCATCGCGAGACGCTGGCCACGGCGAGCCGCGCGGCTGCCGCCGGCGGCGTCACCACCATCGTCTGCATGCCCAACACTGACCCCGTGATCGACGACGTGGCTCTGGTCGATTTTATTCTGCGTCGCGCGCGCGACACCGCGCTAGTGAACGTTCACCCCATGGCGGCCATGACCAAAGGCCTGCTCGGCGAAGAAATGAGCGAGATCGGACTTCTGCGCGACGCGGGGGCTATTGCCTTCGCCAACGGCAAGGCAAGCCTCCCCAACGCCAGGGTCATGCGCAACGTGCTGGCTTACGCCAAGGATTTCGGCGCGCTGATCGTGCATCATTTGGAGGATCCCACGCTCTCGAAGGACGGGGTGATGAACGAGGGCGAGGTCGCCACCAGGCTCGGGCTTCGCGGCATCCCGTCGGCCGCCGAGACCATCATGCTCGAGCGCGACATCCGCCTGGTCGAGCTTACGGGCGGCCGCTATCACGCGGGCCAGATCTCCTGCCGCGCCTCGCTCGACATCATCCGCACGGCGAAGCTCATGGGCTTGCCCGTCACCTGCGGTGTCTCGATCAACCATCTCACGCTGAACGAAAACGACATCGGCCCCTATCGCACCTTCTTCAAGATGAAGCCGCCGCTCCGGTCGGAGGACGATCGCCGCGCCATGGTCGAGGGCTTGGCCAGCGGCGATATCGACGTGATCGTCTCAGCCCACGATCCGCGCGGCGCCGAAGGCAAGCGTCGCCCGTTCGCCGAGGCCGCGGACGGCGCCGTGGGGCTTGAGACCATGCTCGGCGCCGCACTCCGTCTCTACCACAACGGCGAAGTCGAGCTTGCGCGGCTCTTGCAAGCGCTCACGGTAAATCCGGCGCGGTTGCTCAAGCTTGGCAGTGGACGCCTCGCCAAAGGCGCGCCGGCCGATCTCGTGCTGATCGATCTCGACCGGCCTTGGATGGTCGAGCCGGAAGCGTTGCGCTCGAAATCGAAGAACACGCCCTTCGATGCGGCACGGCTTCAGGGCCGCGCGCTGCTGACCGTCGTTGCCGGTCGCCTCGTCTACAATTACGCTGACAGTCTTGGGCCTTAGCGCCGTCGTTTGCATGGAAGGGTGATCAATGTCTCCTCCCGATTGGAGTGGCGCCCTGGTCCATCTTGCGGCTTTGCTCGGCGGCTATCTCCTCGGTTCGATTCCCTTCGGCCTGATCCTCACCAAGCTGTTTGGCCTTGGCGATTTGCGCGCGATCGGCTCCGGCAATATCGGCGCCACCAATGTGCTGCGCACGGGCAACAAGGGGCTTGCCGCGCTCACCCTCCTGCTCGATGCGGTCAAGGGCACGGTGGCCGTGCTGCTTGCCGCGCATTGGGGCGAGACAGCCGCCATGCTTGCCGCGCTCGGCGCCTTTCTCGGCCACCTTTTTCCGGTCTGGCTACGCTTTCGCGGCGGCAAAGGCGTGGCCACCTATATCGGCGTGCTGCTCGGTCTCTACTGGCCCGCCGCGGCAGCCTTCTGCGCCATCTGGCTGATCGTCGCCTTGGCCACACGCTTTTCATCCCTCGCCGCGCTGGTGGCGAGCGCCGCGAGCGTCGCGATGCTTGCGTTGACCGGGCAATGGCGGCTTGCAGGCTTGTTCCTGCTGCTCACGCTCCTTCTCTATATTCGCCACGCCGCAAATATTGGGCGCCTGGCGCGAGGCGAGGAGGCGCGTATTGGCGAGAGGAACGTCTAAAGCCCCGCCCAAGCAGAAGGGCGCTGGCCGGCTCAATCATCATCAGCGCGTCGCCTGGCTCCGGCTGATCAGAAGCGAGAACGTGGGACCCGCCACGTTCCGCGCTCTGGTCAACGAGTTTGGCGGCGCCGAGGCCGCCATCGACGCACTGCCGCTTCTGTCGCGGCGCGGCGGACGCAGCGACATCCGCCTTTGCAGCGAGGCGGAAGCCGAGGCCGAACTCGAGGCCGCCGATCGGCTCGGAGCAACCCTCGTCGCCGTGGGCGAGCCTGGCTATCCCCCGGCGCTTGCCCGGGTCGATGCGCCGCCCCCGCTGCTCTACGTCAAAGGCAGGCGCGAGCTCGCCGACATCCCCGTCGTCGCCATTGTCGGCGCGCGCAATGGCTCGGCGGTCGGGCAGAAATTCACCCGGCAGATCGCGACCGAGCTTGCGCTCGAAGGGTTCGTCATCGCTTCGGGGCTCGCCCGCGGCATTGACACGGCGGCTCACGTGGCGGCTCTGGAGCATGGCACGATCGCCGTGCTCGCCGGCGGCATCGACATCGTCTATCCGCCCGAGAACGAACAATTGCAGCAAGCGATTGGCGAGCGTGGGCTCCTCGTCAGCGAGCGGTCTCCCGGCTTCTCTCCGCGCGGCAAGGATTTTCCCCGCCGCAACCGGCTGATCTCGGGAATCTCCCTCGGCGTCGTGGTGATCGAGGCCGCCGAGCGCTCAGGGTCGCTGATCACCGCCCGTTTCGCCGGCGAACAGGGACGCGAGGTCTTCGCCGTTCCCGGCAGCCCACTCGATCCGCGCTCGGCAGGGACCAATAACCTCCTCAAGCAAGGGGCCTGCCTTGTCACCTCAAGCCGCGATATTCTGGAGACGCTGGCGCCGATCCTCGGCCGGCCTCTTGCCCCGCCGCCGGCCGAGCTTGCCGCCGCCGACGAGCATCGGCCGCCTGAGCCCCTGCCCGACATTCGCCAGAACGAACGCGAGCTGATCGTCTCCGCGCTTGGTCCAAGTCCGGTCGATATCGACGAGCTGATCCGCGCCACCGGGGTGGCAACCAGGAAGGTGCATATCGTGCTGCTCGAACTCGACCTAGCTGGCCGGTTGCAGCGGCACGGCCAGCAGCTGGTCTCGTTAAAGGTCTGACGGGCTAGCCCTCAGCGGTTGCTCGTCTTCTCGTTATTGGCTTCCTCAAGCGCCACATTGATCAAATAAGCTAGGAAGGGCATCCGGGCGCTATTGGCGACCAGTTTCAGCCCTTCGAGCAACGAGGCGATATATTCCGCCGCCTCCTGGTGCGTCAGGTCTTGCCCATGGCTCGGTGGGCTCGTACCGCTCGCTGGAGGCCGGGCGCGCGACCCTGCCATTCCGTAATGCCTCATTTTCGCGCCGATTGGACCCCAGCACCGCGCCGAACCCTCAAAATTCGGCCGCAGACGCTCTCCAAAGACATCGCTATGACCAACAGCTTAAGGTTGTTTTAGTTAGTATACACATCTAGAAGTTGTCAATTGGGTTCACCCGAATTTGACACTTGACGGTCTAAACACCATTTTCCGGGCACTAAGCAGGGTCCATCCGGACCCATCGCCCTCAGCCTGACGCAATTTGCGCGGCTAGGAACGTCTCAATGAACATCGTCATCGTCGAATCGCCAGCCAAGGCCAAGACCGTCAACAAGTACCTGGGGCCAGGTTACCGCGTGCTCGCCTCTTACGGGCATGTGCGCGACCTGCCTTCGAAAAATGGCTCGGTCCTGCCGGACAAGGACTTCGAGATGCATTGGGATGTCGAGCCCAAGGCCGCTAAACGGCTCGACGAGATCGCCAAGGCCGTCAAAGGGGCAAGCAAGCTCATCCTCGCCACCGACCCCGACCGGGAGGGCGAGGCCATCTCCTGGCATGTCCTCCAGGTGCTTGATCGCAAGAAGGCGCTCGCCGGCATCCCAGTCGAGCGGGTGGTGTTCAACGCCGTCACCAAAGAGGCGGTGCTCGATGCCATGCGGCATCCCCGGGCGATCGACGGGCCGCTGGTCAGCGCCTATCTCGCGCGCCGGGCGTTGGATTATCTCGTGGGCTTCACGCTCTCACCTGTGCTGTGGCGCAAGCTGCCAGGCGCGCGCTCGGCGGGCCGCGTGCAGTCCGTGGCGCTCCGCCTCGTCTGCGACCGCGAGCTCGAGATCGAGAGATTCAGGGCGCAGGAATACTGGTCGATCCTGGCAGAACTCGCCACCGCCAAGAACGAGACCTTCCAAGCGCGGCTCGTCGCCGCCGACGGCAAGAAGCTCGACAAGTTCGACATTCCCGACCAGGCCACCGCCGAGCGCTTGAAGGCCGCGCTCGAAGGCGGCCGCTACAAAGTCGCCAACGTCGAAAGCAAGGCGCAGCGCCGCAACCCGGCCGCGCCCTTCACCACCTCGACACTCCAGCAGGAGGCATCGCGCAAGCTCGGCTTCTCGCCGCGCCACACCATGCAGCTCGCGCAGCGACTTTACGAGGGCGTCGAGATGGGCGGTGAGGTCGAAGGCCTGATCACCTATATGCGAACCGACGGCGTGCAAATCGTGCCCGAAGCCGTATCGGCCGTGCGCCGCCTCGTGACCAAGCTCTATGGCGATGGTTATGTGCCCGCCTCGCCGCGCCAATACGAGGTCAAGGCCAAGAACGCGCAAGAGGCGCACGAGGCCATCAGGCCGACCGACTTCAGCAAGGAGCCCGACAAGGTCTCCCGCTATCTCGATCCGGACGCCGCTAAGCTCTACAAGCTGATCTGGCAGCGCACCCTGGCGAGCCAGGCCTCGAGCGCCGAGATCGAGCGCACCACCGCCGATATCGATGTCGCCGGCAAGGACGGCAAGCCTTACGCCGTGAGGGCGACGGGCTCGGTGATCCGCTTCGACGGCTTCCTCAAGATCTACGAGGAAGGGATCGACGACGCGGTCGGCGATGACGGCGCCCTGCCCGCGCTCGCCAAGGGCGACGCTCTCGACCCACGCAATATCGAGGCCAAGCAGCATTTCACCGAGCCGCCGCCCCGCTACAGCGAAGCAACCCTGATCAAGAAGATGGAGGAGCTCGGTATCGGCCGGCCGTCGACTTATGCCTCGACGCTCAACGTGCTGCGCGACCGCGAATATGTCCGGCTCGACAAGAAGCGCCTCTATCCCGAGGACAAGGGCCGGCTGGTCACCGCGTTCCTCGAGAGCTTCTTCAGCCGCTACGTCGAATACGACTTCACCGCCGATCTGGAGGAGAAGCTCGACCTCATCTCGGCGGGCAAGCTCGAATGGAAGGACGTGCTGCGCGACTTCTGGCGCGAGTTCATCGCCGCGGTGAACGATATCGGCGACCTGCGGATTACCCAGGTGCTCGACGCGCTGAACGATCTGCTTGGTCCGCACATCTTCCCCGATCAGGGTCAGGGCACCGATCCCAGGGCATGTCCATCTTGCGGCGCCGGGCGCTTGAGCCTCAAGGTCGGCAAGTTCGGCGCCTTCATCGGCTGCTCCAACTATCCCGATTGCCGTTTCACGCGCCAGCTCGCCGACACCAACGGCGAGAAAGCCGCTCTGACCGAAGCGAAGGTCCTCGGTACCGATCCCGAAACCGGTCTCGACGTGAGCCTCCGCACCGGCCGCTTCGGCCCTTACGTCCAACTTGGCGAGCAGAATGGCAAGGAGAAGCCGAAACGCGCGTCGATCCCCAAAGGCACCGATCCGCAGAGTCTGGAACTTCGCCAGGCGCTCGCGCTGCTCTCGCTGCCGCGCGAGGTGGGCCTGCACCCGGAATCGGGCAAGCCGATCGTGGCGGGCTTCGGCCGCTTCGGTCCTTACATCCAACATGACGGCAAATATGCGAGCCTCGGCGGTCCCGAGGAGGTGTTCGAAGTTGGGCTTAATCGCGCTGTCAGCCTGTTGGCCGAGAAGGCCGCCTCATCGCGGGCACGACGCGGGGGGAATGTGATCAAGGAGCTTGGCGAGCATCCAGAGCTTGGCGGCAAGGTGCAAATCTTGACCGGCCGCTATGGACCTTACGTCAAGCATGGCAAGGTCAATGCCACCATTCCGAAAGACCGCGAGCCCGAGCAAGTCAGCATGGAAGAGGCGGTCGAGCTGATCGCCGCGCGAGCGGGCAAAGGTCCGACCAAGAAGAAGCAGGCCAAGAAGCCCGCGCGCAAGAGCGCAAAGAGCAACAAAGAGGCCGTCGAGGAGACGGCAGGCTGAGCGGCGCACGTGGCCAAATCTAAGGGGGCTCCCGCCAAGCGCAGCAAGGTGGCGGGCAAACTTCCCTCCAAGCAGGAGATTCTCGACTTTCTCGCCACTGCGACCGGCGAAGCCGGCAAGCGCGAGATCGCGCGTGCCTTCGGCGTGAAGGGCAGCGATCGCATCGCTCTGAAAGAGCTGCTGCGCGACATGACCGATGACGGGCTGATTGCCGGCTCGCGCCGCAAGCTAACGCGGCCAGGCACGCTGCCGCCCGTAACGGTGATCGAGATCGTCTCGCGCGACGCCGACGGTGAGTTCGTCGCGAGGCCCGCCACCTGGGACGGGGAGCACGGG
>JBAUOI010000325.1:0-2782 GCA_049579665.1 Methyloceanibacter sp. | reverse complement strand
TGCTAAAGCACGGGAGCTTGGCTGGATCGGGTGAGACGGCCTGCTGGAAGGCGGCGATGTGGTCGCCATCCTCACGCCCGAGGACAGAGACCTGCCCTCGGGCTTGACCCGAGGGTCGGCGCCAACCCGGCGGGCTATACCGGGCATTATCTGAACAGGTGCTGAAGCGAAGGCCGAGTGGCAACGCCAAGCGTCCCGCCGAGACGCAGGCGGCGGAGTGAGCAGCTGGCCAATCGCTGTGGAACTCGCTCCTTACGCGGCGCCGCCGCGGGGGAGGAACAAGCGGCGTCAGGCGCGCACGGCGGTCCAGACGCCCGAGCAGACACCCGAGGGTCCGGTCCCGTTCCATTTGCCGTTGCCCTTCACGTGCGTGAAGCGCCCGGTGCCAATGGCTTGGCGCGGGCCGGCCACGCCGTTGATCTTGGTCGCGCCAGAGCCGGAAATGAGTCCGTTCAAGGCAATCTTGTGCATCACGAATTTGCCGCTGGTCGCGGAAATGTGGCCGCCGTTGACGGCGACGCCAATGTTGATCACGCCACAATGGCCGTTGGTGGTCGTGAGCACCATGTTCCAGCTGCCGTCGTACTTGGCCGCAAGTGCCGGCGCGGCGAAACACAAACTTGCGAAGGTGGTCGCGAGAGCGATGGCGCGCATATGATTGCCGATCATGGGAGTCCTCATGGGTGCGTTGTCCTGCGCGTCAATTCTAGTTGTCCGGGAGGCCGGTTGGCGCGCTGTCGGTACGAATTTCGTTAATGGAGTCATGCGCCGGGCTTCAGCGTGGCCATACTCGTCAAATCACCGAACCCGTCATACCCGGCGAAAGCCGGTATCCAGAACCGCTTGCTCCGTGCCTATCGCCCCTGGATCCCGGCTTTCGCCGGGATGACGCGAATGGGTGGTCTATCCCCAAACAATCACCGCCCTCCGAACCTCGAATACAATCGCACCACCTCGTCCACTGAGGGCGTTTCTCGAGGCGTCGTGAGGCGGGACGGGGTGCGGCGCCCGCGGGCCTTGCGCAACAAGGCACTCGGGCGGCGTCAGGGCTCCGCCCGGGACCACTACGGGTCCCTGTCAGGAGCTGGCTGATCGTTTGCACGTTGCGCTACCGGCCTCTGGCCTGCTTGAGCGCAATCATGTTGCGCTACCGGCCTCTGGCCTGCTTGAGCGCGATACGGCCATAGCCGGCAAACGGAAAGCGCGGCCTGGCGCCGGAGTGAGAACGCCGCAAATGAGCATGCGCTTTGCGAAGGTTCGCGCATTTTTTGTTGCGCTATCGCTTCGCTGCTTGAGCGCATGTAGGCGCGCCGGAAGGCGCCCGCCGCGATCCCGAAAGGAACGCGGACATCATAGGTCTGCGCTTTGCGGCGCGCCGCCCCCATGGCCCGGATGCGTCGCGCATCGCGGCAAGGATCGAGCTTGCCCGCTCTTCTGCCGTCATTGCCCGGCTTGACCGGGCAATCCAGTAACCCCGGCAGTCGAAGCCAACGAAAACAGGGGCTACTGGATTCCGGCTTTCGCGGGAATGACAGCACGTAGATGGCCGGGACAAGCCCGGCCATGACGAAAGCAGGAAAGGACCGACGGATGAACGCTCTCCAGACGGAATTGCAGCAGCTGAGCCCGGAGGACGGCTTTCGCCTTTATGCCGAGCGGCTCCAGCTCTGGCAGCTGTGCGACCGCGTTTCGTGCCGGCGGTCGCGTGTCTGCTGCGGCGACCCGCTCGGCTGTTGCCGGCGCTTCGTCGATTGGGCCGAGGCGGTGAAGGCGTCCGCGCAAGCTGAGCACGCCGCGCGCGATCCCGCGGCCGAGGCGCTGCGAGCGGAATTGGGCGGCAGGCTCCGCCGCCTGGCCGAGACGATGCGGGATGAGAATTGAGGACGCACCAATGGATGGCCGGGACAGGCCGGCAGCGACGCGTCGCGTCAGGTCACGGCGCCGGGCCAGAGGTCACTGGCGCGCAGCAGCTTATGCCGATTGGGATATGCCTGCTCGCCCGCCGCGGCGACAGCAGTCTGCAATCTCGATGGCGCCGCCGCTCAGTGCCCGCCGCGGGACCTGAGATATTCCTCGACTTTTCTTGCCAAGGCGCCGGCGGCCAGCACCGCTTCGCTCAGTTCCTGCTCCGAGACGCCGAACCGGTCTTTCCAATATGCAACTTGGTAGGATTGCTTCAGGTCGATGCGAGCCTTGTGGCTGTAGTCCCGTTTCTTGGGGGGATTCACGCTGCCCATTGTTTCTCCTGCCGCGTTCGTGTTCGCAAACGCCGGGGCCGGTCGCGTGGACTCAAGCCCCGTCCTGACCACAGCATGACTCAACATTTGCTTTCGGCCAAGACCCCGCTTTACGTCAGCGCACCGTGTCGAAAACCAGCGACATGCCGAAGGCGAGCTTGGCCCTTTCTTAAGTGTGGGTCATGATTTACATATAGGCACGGCGCGGCCCTTTACGAGCGCGGACCGAGCGCGCGCGCGCAAAATCTCCGCGCCGCGCCGTAGCGCGCCGCTCAACGCTCGGGCAATGGCGCCTTACGCTATTTCTGCGTCATGTCCCTGATCACGCCGACCAGCAGCGTGAGGACGATGCCGCCGACCGCGCCGCCGGCGATATTGCCGACCCAGCCCTCGACCATCTGCCCGGCGAACGTGCCGATGAGCTGGCCGACGATGCCGCCGCCGACCGCGCCGGCGATCGCATTGCCCAACGCGCCGAGCGAATATTGCTTGGCCGCGGCGCCTGCCGCGCTGCCGCCGATCGCGCCTGATACGACCTGAACGAG
>JBAUOI010000324.1:0-7000 GCA_049579665.1 Methyloceanibacter sp. | reverse complement strand
GCTCACTTCCGTGGTCGAGGCGCTTGCGCGCGTCCTGACCGAAACCAACACGGCGCGCGCCAAGATCGAGGAGGCGCTGGCGCTCAGCGCCTTCGAGCCGAAGGACCTCGAGCGTGCCGAGGAGCGGCTGTTCGCGCTGCGCGCGCTTGCCCGCAAGCACCGGGTCGCGGTGGACGACTTGCCCATGCTGCTCGACCGGCTCGAAGCCGAGCTGGCCGCGCTCGATACTAGCGAGGCTCGGGCTGGGGAGTTGGCCAAGCGGGCGGCAGCGACTCGCAACGACTACGAGATCGAAGCCCTCGCCCTGAGCCGAGCGAGGCAGCAGGCAGCCAAGCGCCTCGACGCCGAAGTGATGGGCGAGCTCAGCCCCCTGAAGCTGGAAAGAGCGAGCTTCATCACCAATATAGAGACCGTCGAACCTGGCGAAGGAGGCCCGAGCGGCATTGACCGCATCGCCTTTTTCGTGCGGACCAATCCCGGCACCGAGGCCGGCCCCTTGATGAAGGTCGCCTCGGGCGGCGAGCTGGCAAGGTTCATCCTGGCGCTGAAGGTCGTGCTTGCCGCGCGCGGGTCGGCGCCGACGCTGGTGTTCGACGAGGCCGATTCAGGCGTGGGCGGCGCCACGGCCGCAGCTGTCGGCGAGCGCTTGGCCCGGCTTGCTGCGAAGGTCCAGGTCCTGGCCGTGACGCATGCGCCGCAAGTGGCCGCCGTGGCGCATGGACATCTGCTGATCGCCAAAGAGGCGGTGCTTGGGTCCCAGGGCGAGGCCATGGTGACGCGGGTCGCGGTGCTTGAGGGCGAGCATCGGCGCGAGGAGATCGCCCGCATGCTCGCCGGTCAGACCATTACCGATGAAGCGCGCCGCGCCGCGGAGCGGCTGATGAGCCGCTCCGCGTGATTTGAGACGATGAGCAAGACCAAGACGAAAAAGAAGCCGGGTGCATCGCTGAACGCGAAACCCGTCGAAGCGCTCGATGAGACGGAAGCCTCAACCGAGCTTGCGCGGCTTGCCGCCGCGATCGCCCATCACGACAAGCTTTACTACCGCAAGGACGAGCCTGAGATCTCCGACGCCGACTATGACGCGCTGCGCGTCCGCAATGACGCCATCGAGGCGCGCTTCCCCCATCTCGTGCGCGATGACAGTCCGTCGCTCAGGATCGGCGCCGCGCCGGTCGAGGCCTTCGGCAAGGTGCAGCACAGCGTGCCCATGCTGTCGCTGGGCAACGTGTTCGACGAGGAGGGCTTGCGCGACTTTCTCGACCGCATCAAACGCTTTCTCGGCCTTGAGACGACCGAGGGTCTCGCCTTCACCGCCGAGCCCAAGATCGACGGGCTCTCCATCACGCTGCGTTATGAGAACGGCAGGCTGGTGCAGGGTGCGACCCGCGGCGACGGCTACGAAGGCGAGAACGTCACCGCCAATGTCCGCACTATCGAGGACATTCCGAAAGCGATCAAATCGCGGGGCTTCCCCGACCCCTTCGAGCTCAGAGGCGAGATCTATATGAGCCGCGCGGCCTTCCAGCGCCTGAACGATGCGCAGGCCAAGTCCGGCGAGCGGCTGTTCGCCAATCCGCGCAACGCCGCGGCCGGCTCGCTCCGCCAACTCGATCCCGCCATTACCGCCAAGCGGCCGCTGCGCTTCTTCGCCTATGGCTGGGGCGAGGTGGCCGACTTGCCGGCGGAGACGCAGTGGGACGCTTACCAGTTGCTGCGCGCTTGGGGCTTTCCCCTGAACCCGCTGATCAAACTCGCACGCTCCGTCGAGGAGATGCTTGCCACCTATCGCGATATCGAGAGCGGCCGTTCCGGCCTCGACTACGATATCGACGGCATCGTCTATAAGCTCGACCGGCTCGATCTCCAGGCGCGGCTGGGCTTCGTCTCGCGCTCGCCCCGCTATGCCATCGCGCACAAATTTCCCGCCGAGAAGGCGACCACGATCCTGCGCGACATCGATATTCAAGTGGGCCGCACCGGCGCGCTGACCCCCGTCGCCAAGCTCGATCCCGTCACAGTGGGCGGCGTCGTGGTGCAGAACGCGACCTTGCATAACGAGGACGAGATCGCGCGGAAGGATGTGCGGATCGGCGACACGGTGATCGTGCAGCGGGCCGGCGACGTCATCCCGCAGATTCTCGGATCGGTTGAACAGAAGCGGCCTAAGGGCGCGAAACGATTCGTCTTTCCTGAGGTCTGCCCCGCCTGCGGCAGCCACGCCTCGCGCGAGATCAATCCGACCACCGGCAAGGTGGACGCCGTCAGGCGCTGCACGGGCGGACTGATCTGCCCGGCGCAGCGGGTCGAGCGGCTGAAGCATTTCGTCTCGCGCAATGCCTTCGACATCGAGGGCCTTGGCGAGAAGCACATCAAGGCGTTCTACGACGACGGCCTGATCCAGTCCCCGCCCGACATTTTCACGCTCGAAGCTCGCGACAAGCGCGCGTCCTCCAAGCTCGCCGAGCGAGAAGGCTGGGGCGAGACCTCGGCGAGAAAGCTGTTCGATGCAATCGGGGCGCGACGCAATGTGCGGCTCAACCGCTTCATCTATGCGCTCGGCATTCGCCATGTGGGCGAGACCACGGGGCGGCTGCTCGCGCGGAATTATGGGTCGGCGGAAGCCTTCCTCAAAGCGATGCGTGCGGCGGCGAAGGACCGGGAAGGGGAGGCCTTCGTCGAGCTCGACAACATCGAGCAGATCGGTCCGGCGGTCGCCGAGGCCATCGCCGATTTCTTCTCCGAGAAGCATAATGTCGACGTGGTCGAGGACTTGTTGCGCGAGGTGACGCCTGAGCCGCTCGAGGCGATCGATCACGCCTCGCCGATTTCCGGCAAGACCGTGGTGTTCACCGGCACGCTGGAAAAGATGACGCGGTCGGAGGCCAAGGCCTCCGCCGAGCGTCTTGGTGCCAAGGTGGCGGGCTCGGTGTCCAAGCACACCGACTATGTGGTGGCGGGCCCGGGCGCCGGCTCGAAGCTGAAAAACGCCAAGGAGTTGGGCGTGGCTGTCCTCACCGAGGACGAATGGCTGAAGTTGATCGAGTGAGCCTCACCCATATTTCAGCTTCATGGCGATAATGGCGAGCGCGAGCATCAGCGTGATGGCGTTGGAGACGATGATCGGCCAGTTGCCGATCATGACGCCGAACAGCAGCCACAGCGCTACACCGACCGCGAATGAAATGTACATGAACAGCGAGATGGCCCGCGTCTCTTTATGGCGGATGATGTGCAGTGCTTGCGGCACGAATGCCGCCGTGGTGAGCGTCGCAGCCACCGCCGACACGAGAATTTCTACTTGCATGTCTAGCCAATCGGCGCCGTGGCGTGGCGGAGCCAGGCCCTGTCGTCGCTCAACAGGATGGGTTCGATCTCCCGCCTGACGCGTGCATGATAGGCGTTGAGCCAGGCGATCTCGAGGGGCAGCAGCTGTTTCGCATCGATCAGCCGCCGGTCGAACGGGACCAGCGTCAGCGTCTCGAATCCCATCATCTCCCTTGTGCCGCCTTTGATCGCTTCGGGCGGCGTCACCAGCACGAGATTTTCCAGCCTGATGCCGTAATGGCCCTCGCGGTAATAGCCGGGCTCGTTGGAGAGCATCATGCCCGGCTCGAGCTCGACCGTGCCGAGCCGCGACAGGCGCTGCGGCCCTTCATGCACCGAAAGATAGCTGCCGACGCCGTGGCCGGTGCCGTGATCGAAATCGAGTCCCGCTTCCCAAAGTGGGCGCCGCGCGAACGGGTCGAGGTCTTGCCCGCGCGTGCCCTTGGGGAAGCGCGCGGCGGCGATGGCGATATGCGCCTTCAACACCAGCCCGTAATGCCGCCTCATCTCCGCCGTTGGCGTGCCGATAGCGATGGTGCGGGTCACATCGGTGGTGCCGTCGCGATATTGCGCGCCGGAATCGATGAGATAGAGCGAGCCCGATTCCAACAACCGCTTGCCCTTGCTGGTCGGGCGGTAATGTACGATTGCGCCGTTCGAGCCGGCCGCCGAGATCGTGTCGAAGCTGATATCTCTGAGCTGGCCCGACTCGCGGCGGCTGTCCTCCAGCTTCATCGCCGCGGCGATTTCGTCGATCTTGCCCGACTCGGCGACCTCGTCGAGCCAGGCGAGGAAGCGCACCATGGCCACGCCGTCGCGCAAATGAGCGGCGCGGGCGCCCTTGATTTCGACCTCGTTCTTGACGGCCTTGGGATGAATGCACGGATCCTGGCCCGGTACGAATTTCACACCCTCGGCCTGAAGCGCCTGCGCGAACTTGATCGGCGCGCTGTCCGGATCGAGCCGCACGCGGGCCTTCGCTTCACCGAGCGCCTTGAGCTTCTCCATCAGCGCGGCCGGCTCGGCGAGATCGAGGACGTCGCGCAAGCTGCCCTTGACGTTGTCGCCGACCTTGGCGGGATCGATGTACAGCGTCGGCTTGCCGCTCGCCGGCACGATGGCGAAAGCGAGCGCGACCGGCGTGTGCCTGATATCGCCGCCCCTGATGTTGAACAGCCAGGCGATCGAATCGGGCATGGTGAGCAGCACCGCGTCGATGTTCTCGTCCTTGAGCCGCGCCTGCACGTCGCGGATCTTCTCGTGCGCGCTCTTGCCCGCATATTCGAGCCCATGCGGCACGATTTCCGCCGCCGACGGCTTCGGCCGGTCCTCCCAGATGAGATCGATGAGATTGGTATCGACGGGCGTGAGCTTGATGCCGGATTTGGCCAACGTCTCGGTCAGCCGCTCGATCTCCCTGATCGTGTGCAACGCCGGGTCGTAGCCGATCGCCGCGCCCTTGCTGAGCTTCTCGGCGATCCAGCTCGATGCCTTGGCATCCGGTGTCTGCAACACTTCGAACAGCGTGGCGTCGGTCTGCGCGCGCGCTTGCAGCGTGTAGCGCCCGTCGACGAACAGCGCGGCCGCCTTCTCCAGCACGATGGCCACCCCGGCGGATCCGGTGAAGCCGGTGAGCCACGCCAAGCGCTCGGCGGAAGGCGCGAGGAATTCGTTTTGGTGCTCGTCGCTATGCGGAACGAGAAAGCCCTTGAGCTTTCGCGACTTCATTTCCCGCTGCAACGCCTTCACCCGCTCGCCGCTCGCGGCAGGAGAACCGACATCGTCGAAGATCTGATACATGGGCGGCCTTTGTAAGCTTAAAGCGCGCCAACGATCAATCGCGGGCTGTGCGCGCATTGCGACGGACGATTACCAAGGTCGTCCATCCATCGAGAATGAATCGCTTTTCCAGGGCGAAGCCAAGGCTTGAGTAGCGCGCCTCGATGCCTCGCGCCTGGATTTCGGTGAGGCCCGACAGGATCGCCCGGCCGCCCGGCGCGACGCTTTGGGCCAAGGCCGGCGCAAGCTCGTACAGCGCGCTCTCGAGCAGGTTGGCCAGCACGAGGTCGGCCTGGCGGCGGCGCAAGCGCGGATGCTCGAAACCACGTGCCTTGAGCGCGCCGACCCATGGCCCGACAGCGTTCACCCGCGCATTCTCCGCGGCAATCTTGACCGCGAGCGGATCGCTGTCGCTCGCCGTCACGGCCTGCCGGAGCGCCTTGACGGCGGCGATGGCGAGAATGCCGGTTCCCGTGCCGATATCGACGACGACGCGCGGCCGTCGCCGTTTGAGGCTATCGTCGAGCGCGAGCAGGCAGCCGCGCGTCGAGGCGTGATGCGCCGTGCCGAAGGCTTGGCCGGCATCGATTTCGATTGCGAGCAGCCGCGGCGCCATACGGCCACGGTCATGGCTGCCATGCACGAGAAAACGTCCCGCCGTGACTGGCCCGCGCTTTCCTTGCGACAGCGTCACCCAATCGGCTTGAGGCAGCGCCTCGATGCGAAGCGTACCGAGTTCACTGTCGCCGGCCGACTGTGCGATCAACCGCAGCAGAGCCTCGCGTGGCGGCGGCTCCTGGTAATGGGCGAAGATCTCGTAGCGGCCATGTCCCCGATCGAACAGTCCGACCGCGACCGCTTCCGGCTCAACCGCCTCTTCCAGCGCACGCACGATGCGCTCCGCTTGTGAAGCGCCGGCCTCGATGCTGGCCTGATGCATCATGCGCCGGACGCTTGGCGGTCCAGGCTGTCGACATCGAGCAGCCGGTCCCACAGCGTATCGAGGTGCGCGCGTGCGTCCTCCGGCGCGATCGCGGAAAATTTCCCCTCGGCATCGGCGGTGACGAGACCGTCGGTGCGCAAGCGCTTGAGCGCGTCCTCGGTGTCGAAATTGACGCTGACGCCGCAGCGCTCTTTGAGAAAGCTCGTCACCATGACCTCGAGCTCAGGCAGCGCGTCATGTTTCGATGGACGGCGCGCGAGGAAAGCGTAAAGCAGCATGTCCTCCTTCACGTCCTCCTCCTCGGCGCCGTCGGCGAGCAGCGTCAGCGCGCCGCGATTATTGGCGAGGCTACAGAAATAGAGATTCTGCGCGAGCACCATCATGTAGTGGTTGCGCGTGTGGAAGAACTTCATCGCCTGGCGGAAAATCAGGGCGCTCAGGCCGAACACGCCAAAGGCGAGGGTGAAGGGATTGGTGGCGGCGAGCAGCTTGGTGGCGGTCCCCGCCACCCCCGCGAGCGTGCCGCCGCCGGCGGTGACCATTAGCTTGAGCTTGTCGAACGGCCTGAACGCGACCTTGGTGTTGGGAAACAGCATTTCGATGTCGATTTGCGGAATGCGCTTGAAGATCTTGACATAGATGTAGTCGCTCGACACGCCGGGCGGAAAATGCGCCCGCGCCTTCTCCACGTCGCGTGCGGCGCGCGCGATCGACGTGTGTCGCCGTCATGATCTCGGCGATGCGGGTCTCGGCGGGCTTCAGCTTCAACAGCAGGAATAGGCGCTCGAAGATCGGCACGTCCAGCCGATCCTTGCGCAAATAAAGCCGCCACGGATTGCGCTCCTCGCGCACGATGCTGCCGGTGCCGCGATAGTACAGCAGCGCCTCGTCGAACTCGCTCAGATCGACCTTGAGATTGAGCCCGTAGGGCGATTGCTCGACCAGGAGGCG
>JBAUOI010000323.1:0-9233 GCA_049579665.1 Methyloceanibacter sp. | reverse complement strand
GGCTGAGCCTCCCAAATCGAATTGGGGCTGGCTCGGGATTCTTTAGAAACCGCGGACTCTGAGCAGCGCGGAGTAAACCCTACTCCGCGCGCTCGACCAGCTTGCGTTTGAGCGAGGCGATCGCGGCGGCCGGGTTGAGCCCCTTGGGGCAGGCCTTGGTGCAGTTGAGGATGGTGTGGCAGCGGTAGAGCCGGAACGGGTCTTCCAGCTCGTCGAGCCGCTCGCCGGTCCGCTCGTCGCGGCTGTCCTCGACCCAGCGATCGGCCTGCAGCAGAACGGCCGGCCCGAGATAGCGGTCGCCGTTCCACCAATAAGACGGGCAGGCTGTGGAGCAGCAGGCGCAGAGGATGCACTCGTAAAGTCCGTCGAGCTTGTCGCGGTCCTCTTTGCTCTGGCGCCATTCTTTCTGCGGCGTCGGGCTATCGGTCTGGAGCCACGGCTCGATGGAGCGGTGCTGCGCGTAGAAATTCGTCATGTCGGGCACGAGATCCTTGATCACCGGCATATGCGGGAGCGGGTAGATGGCGATCGCGCCTTTCGCGTCGTCGGCGTGCATGGTGCAGGCCAGCGTGTTGGTGCCGGCGATATTCATCGAGCATGAGCCGCACACGCCTTCGCGGCATGACCTGCGGAAGGTGAGGGTCGGATCGACGTTGTTCTTGATCCACAGCAGCGCGTCGAGAACCATCGGCCCGCAATCGTTCATGTCGACCCAGTAGGTGTCGACCCGCGGGTTGTCGCCGGTCTCGGGATCGAAGCGATAGATGCGGTATTCGCGCCAGCGGTCCTTCTCATCGCCCGCCGGCGGCGGATTCCATGCCTTACCCTTCTTGACTTTGGAGTTCTTGGGAAGCGTGAATTGGACCATGGCCGAGCTGTCTCCTTCGGCAATTGGTAGCGGGAGGCGGGGAGACGGGCAAGTCCGCTTCGCTTATGCGTCCAGCATGTCGCGGACTTTCCTTGCGAGGTCCTGCTGCGTGTAGGGCTTGTTCAAGAGCTCGACATCGGCGTCGAGGCGTCCCTGATGCACGATGGCGTTCCGCGTATAGCCGGTGGTGTAGAGCACGGGCAGTAAGGGATATTCGCTGCGCGCCCGGTTGGCGAGCTCGCGGCCATTCGAGCCGCCCGGCAACACCACGTCGGTGAACAGGAGATCGACGCGCCGCGCCCTGGCAAGCACCTCCAGCGCCTGGGCGGCATCGCCCGCTTCCAGCACGGCATAGCCGAGATCCTGAAGCGCCTCTTTGGCGTAGTCGCGCACGCCTTCGTTGTCCTCGACGACGAGGATGGTCTCGCCCTTGCGCGCGCGGGGCACGGCCGAGACATCGGCCTGTTTGCCGGCAGGAGCCGCCCTGACCTCTTCGGCGCCAACGAGGCGCGGCAGGTAGATCTTCACGGTCGTGCCCTCTCCCTCCTCGCTATAGATGCGCATATGACCGCCGGACTGCTTGACGAAGCCATGCACCATGGCGAGGCCGAGTCCGGACCCTTGTCCGACAGGCTTGGTGGTGAAGAACGGCTCGAAGACCCGATCGAGAATTTCCTTCGGAATTCCCGTGCCGGTATCGGTCACGCAGAGAACGACATATTGTCCGACCTCGACGTCGCCGAACCGTCGCACATAGCCCGGATCCAGGTAGGTGTTGGCCGTCTCGATGGTGAGACAGCCGCCGTTCGGCATCGCATCCTTGGCATTCAGCGCGAGATTGAGCAGCGCGTTCTCCAATTGGTGCGGGTCGGCGAAAGTCGGCCACAGGCCTGCGCCAAGCACGGTCTCGATACTGATGTCGGCGCCAAGCGAGCGTCTCAGCATGTCGAGCATGTCGGAAACCAGCCGGTTGGCATCGATACGCTTGGGCTCGAGCGGCTGGCGGCGAGAGAAAGCAAGCAGCCTCTGCGTGAGCTGCGCCGCGCTTTTCGCACCCTGCAATGCCGACTCAAGCGGCTTCGTCAATTTGGCGACAAGCGTAGTCGCATCGCCGGGATTGGCTGCCGCCGCGATCTGTCGACGCATGGTGTCCAGATTGCCCATGATGACTGTCAGGAGATTGTTGAAATCGTGCGCCACGCCGCCGGTGAGTTGTCCCACGGCTTCCATCTTTTGCGCCTGGAATAGCGTTGATTCGGCTTCCTCGCGGAGCCGGGATTCCGTCTCAAGCTCGGTAGTGCGCTCAAGCAGACCTTGCAGCGCGGTTCGGGTCGAAACCGCCAGGATGCCGGCGAGAATCGTGGCAGCAAGCAGGGCGACGCCGATCAAGGCGGCAAGCACATAGCGCGATTGAATCGCCTGGGCCTGGCGCTCGTTGAGCAGATTGTGCTCGGTGCTCAAAATGGACTCGATCTCGGCCCTGATCGACTCCAAGAGGTCGCGATCCTCGCTCGAATTGATGACAGTAAGCGCGGCGTCGCGCTGTCCGTCCTTTTCCAGCTTGACGCATTTGGTGAGTTGCTCGGCCTTGGCATCGACCAGGCCTTTCAGCTTCTCGGCACGGATCTGCTGAATGCTGTTGTCGACGGTCAGCTTCTTGAGCGCGTCGAGTTCCTTTGTGGCCTTCGCCAATGCGGGCTCGAACGGTTTGAGGTCCTCGGTGTCGGAGCTCAGCAGATAGCTGCGGACCGAGCTCTCGGCGTCCCTGGTAGAGATCAGCAAGCTCTGGGCGCTTTGCCGCACATCGATGGTGTGCAGCACCAACATATCGGCGTCCCGCGAGCGGATCAGACCAATCAACACCGCCAGCGCGGCGGCGACCACCAGGCCGAAACCGGCGATGGTGATGATCCTCGAGGTCTTTATGAGTTGGGTAGCCCTGACGATCCGATGCACTTCTCGTCCTCTGGGGCGGATTGCTCCCCTGGCGGCCTGTCTAACCCACTGATAGATTTCAAACCAGTGTCCCGCTTGTCGTGGAGTAACGCCTTGCCGCGCATCCTCGTCTTGGACGATGAACCCTTGGTTTCCATGCTGGTCGAAGACTGGCTGACGGAGCTCGGCTGTGAGGTCGTCGGGCCTGCCCGGTCAGTGCAAGAAGGTCTGGATTTCGTCGGGACAGCGCCGCTCGACGGCGCCATCCTCGACGTCAATTTGGGCGGACAGAATTCTTATTCCGTGGCTAACGCCCTGAAGATTAAGGGAATTCCATTTGCTTTCGCTACCGGCGATAGCGGCGTCGACGCCGCGTCCGGCTTCACCGATCCGATCCTGCTCGCCAAGCCCTTCGACTTTGAAGGCGTAAAGGCGGTGCTCGGCAAGCTGCTTCAGGCGCCCACTCCGGCGCCCTAGGCGTCCGTCAATACACCCGCTCTTTCGGCTGGATATAGGCGATCTCGTTGGAGAGCGTGAACGAGTGCACGGGCCGGAAGTCGAGGGTGACCTCATGCGTGGCGTAGTCGGCCCATGACAAAGTGTGCTTCATCCAATTCACGTCGTCACGCTTGGGAAAGTCCTCGCGCGCGTGCGCGCCGCGGCTCTCCTCGCGGGCGAGCGCGCCTTGCACGGTGACGGCCGACTGCGAGATCAGATTGTCGAATTCGAGCGTCTCGATCAGGTCGGTGTTCCAGATCAGCGAGCGGTCGGTGACGCCGATATGCTCGCTGTCGTCCCACACGGCGCGGATCGCCTTGACGCCCTCTTTCAACACCTCCTTGGTGCGGAACACGGCGCAGTGGTTCTGCATGGCCTTCTGCATCTTGAGGCGCAGCTCGGCGGTTGGCATCGAGCCGTCGGCGTAGCGGAAGCTGTCGAGTCGTGCGATTGCATGCTCGCCGGCGCCCTTCGGCAGCTCGGGGATATCGCCGCCCTTCTTGATGAGCTCGGCGCAGCGATGCGCGGCGGCACGGCCGAACACGACCAGGTCGATCAGTGAATTGGAGCCGAGGCGGTTGGCGCCATGCACCGAGACGCAGGCCGCCTCGCCGAGCGCCATCAGCCCGGGCACGGTCGCGTCGGGATCGCCGTCCTTGGGCGAGATCACCTCGCCATGCATGTTGGTGGGGATGCCACCCATATTGTAGTGGCAGGTGGGGATGATCGGGATCGGCTGCTCCGAGATATCGATGCCGGCAAAGATGCGCGCCAACTCCGCAATGCCGGGCAGCCGCTCCTGCAGGAGGTCGGGCGGCAGATGGTCGAGATGCAAATGCATGTGATCCTTTTCGGCGCCGTGCCCCCGTCCTGCTCTTATCTCGAGCGTGATGGCGCGGGAGACCACGTCGCGCGAGGCGAGGTCCTTCGCGGACGGCGCATAGCGCTCCATGAATTTCTCGCCCTCGGAATTGCGTAGGAAGCCGCCTTCGCCGCGCGCGCCCTCGGTGATCAGCACGCCGGCGCCATAGACGCCGGTCGGGTGGAACTGCACGAACTCCATGTCCTGGAGCGGCAGGCCGGCGCGGAGCACCATGGCATTGCCGTCGCCGGTGCAGATATGCGCCGAGGTGCAGGAGAAATAGGCGCGGCCATAGCCGCCGGTGGCGAGGATCACCTGATGCGCGCGGAATCTGTGCAGGCTGCCGTCCTGCATCGACAGCGCAACGACGCCACGGCAGCGGCCCTCGTCGTCCATGATCAGGTCGATGGCGAAATATTCGATGAAGAACTCGGCCGAGTGGCGCAGCGCCTGGCCATACATGGTGTGCAGCATGGCGTGGCCGGTGCGGTCGGCCGCCGCGCAGGTGCGCTTGGCCGGACCGCCCTGGCCGAAGTCCCTGGTCATGCCGCCGAAGGCGCGCTGCAGGATCTTGCCATTGTCGTCGCGGGAGAAGGGCACGCCCCAATGCTCGAGTTCGTACACAGCCTCGGGCGCGTTGCGGCAAAGATATTCGATGGCGTCCTGGTCCCCCAGCCAGTCCGAGCCCTTCACCGTGTCGTACATGTGCCAGCGCCAGTCATCGGGACCTTGATTGCCGAGCGCCGCGGCGATGCCGCCTTGCGCCGACACCGTGTGCGATCGAGTGGGGAACACCTTGGTGATGCAGGCGGTGCGCAGTCCCGCTTCGCTACAGCCGACCACGGCGCGAAGCCCGGAGCCGCCGGCGCCGACCACCACCACGTCGTAGGCGTGGTCGATGATCGGATAGGCGCGGCCGTTGATCTGGACCGCGTTGTGGGGCGGGGTGTCTTTGGGTGTCGCGTCTTGAGGCATGAAACTAGGATCCGAGACTGATCTTCACGATGGCGAGGATGGAGGCGACGCCGACGCCCACCGCGAAGAAGGTGGCGAGCAGGATGGCCACGACCTTGGCGCCGCCATGCACATAGTCCTCGATGATCTCCTTCAGCCCGATGCGCATATGGATGGCGGCGGAGAGGATGAGCGCGGCAAGCGCGAGCGCGACGAGGGGCCGGGCGATGAAGCCGTGCACGTCCTCGTAGCTCGCACCGATATGGGTGACGATGGCCAGGATGAGGAAGATGACCAGCGGCACATTGGCGACCGCCGTCAGGCGCTGGCGCCAAAAGGTCTCGGTGCCGTGATGAGCGGTGCCAAGCCCGCGAACGCGCTTAAGGGGTGTCGCCATCGCGCTACGCTCCCCGCAGCCAATAGCCGACGACCCAGACCAGCACGGTGAGAACGGTCGAGCCGATGATGGTCACCCAGGCAAAGATCTCGATGCTGACTTTGTCGAGGCCACGGCCGGTGTCCCAGATCAGGTGGCGGATGCCGCCCAGCATGTGGTGGATCAGCGACCAGCTGAACAGAAACAGCAGAAGGCGGCCAAAGATGCTGGCGTAGAAGCTCGAGGCTTGGGCGTAGGCCTCCGGCCCTGAGGCGATGGCGACCAGCCACCAGACGAGCAGGAGGAAGCCGACCGCGTTCGCCGCGCCCGAGATGCGGTGGGCGATCGACATCATCATGGTGAGCATCGGCCGGTAAATCGACAGATGCGGGGAGAGCGGCCGCTCGGCCCCCAATTTGGCATTGCCCATGGGTTATCGGTGCTGTTGTTGCCCAGACGAGCTCAAGTCATAACGCAAGAGGCGTGCCCGGGGCAATCGAAGCGAAGGTGGTTAAGCGCCGCTGTTTGGGGGGTTAAGGCGTGATGACGCCGCAGGCGATGCGGTCCCCGGCATTGCCGGCGGGGTCGGTCTTGTAGTCGTCGGCCACGGCATGCACGACGATCGCCGCGCTGTCCTCGTCGAGCAAAGCCGACTCGGCGGAGAGCGTCACGGTTGGGTTCAGCACCTCGACCTGGAGCTTGCCGTCGGCCCCGACATGCAGGTTCGGCATGTCGCCCGCGTGTGGGCCCTCGGGGTTCATCATGCCGTGCTTGGTCTGGTCGGGGTTGAAATGCGGGCCGGCTGATTTGAAGTCTGGCGACTCGCATTTGCCGACCGCATGGATATGGAACGCGTGCTCGCCAGCGGGGACGGCCGTGAGGTCGAGATTGATCAGCACGCCGCTCGGGGTCGAGGTCAGGGTCGCCTTGCCGACCTCATTGCCTTGCGCGTCTTTCAGCACTGCGCTCGCCTTGTCTACCGCGTAGGCAGGGGAGGCGAGCAATAG
Organism: Methyloceanibacter sp.; assembly: GCA_049579665.1. GTDB lineage: Bacteria > Pseudomonadota > Alphaproteobacteria > Rhizobiales > Methyloligellaceae > Methyloceanibacter. The sequence goes on along the minus strand of JBAUOI010000323.1, from coordinate 2,733 downwards.
AGCGCCGGCGACCGAGGCTGCGAGCCAAACCGATTTTTGATTCATTGGATTCCTCCTGACGCGTTCCTCACAGCATCAACGCGTGGATCGCACAGTAGTTGCTAACGGGGCAGGGCGACCCAGTAATCCATATCGAGCACGACGCCGTCCTCGTGGCTGCCGTCAGCCTTGTAACCGGGGAAGCCGTCGCAAGCGCGGTCCTTGACGGCGAAGGTGCGCAGACGCAGCGCGCCCATGTCGGAGCGGCCCGGCAGTTCGGCTTTGTCGAGCACCTCGCTCCAGGCGTAGATGGTGTCGCCGGCGAAGGACGGCGCCACGTGACGCGCGCCGTTCAGCCCGAGAATGTGGAAGGCGTTGGCGAGGCCGTTGAAGCTCAGGCTGCGCGCGATCGAGATGATATGGCCGCCATAGACGAGGCGGCGGCCGAAGCGACCCTTGCCTTCGACATGCTGATTGAAGTGCACCCGCGCGGTGTTCTGGAACAGCCTTGTAGCGAGCTGATGCTCGGCTTCCTCGATGGTCTGCCCGTCGACATGGTCGATCTTCTCGCCAACCTGATAATCGCCCCAGCGCTTGGGCGAGCCGGCCAGCGCATAGTCGTCGCCACCGATGTCGAGGGAGGGGAGCGCCGCGCCGAGCGTCGCCGGATCGACGCTCGCCGCAAGTTCGGGCACCACAGGGGTCGGTGCCGGCGCATCGAGGTCGCGCTTATTGACCATCACCCAGCGCGCATAGGACAGCACCGGATGTCCGCGCTGGTTCTTCCCCGTGGAGCGCACATAGACCGTGCCGCTCTTCTTGTTGGAGTTCTCCTTGACCCCGATCACCTTGGAGGTCGAGGCTAGCGTGTCGCCGGGAAACACGGGGGCGAGAAAGCGGAACTCGGCATAGCCGAGATTGGCGATGGCGTTGCGCGAGATATCCGGCACGGTCTTGCCGATGACGATATGGAACACGAGCAAATCGTCGATCGGCGAGCGCGGATAGCCGATCTCATGCGCGAAGGCGTCGGACGACTGGACGGCGAAGCGCGACCCGTATAGTGCGGTGTACAGGCTCGTATCGCCGACCGTGACCGTGCGCGGGGTCGCGTGCACGATCTCCTGGCCCAGCTTGAAATCCCCGAAATAGTTGCCGGTGACGGTCTTGTCGTGAATCTTGGTGTCGGTCTCGTTCATTGGTCCTGCGGCTCTGCTTGGGTCGGAGCGGACCATAGTTTGCGGCTCCGCGTCTGTCACCCCTCGCTGGAAGGTTCTGCCGGTGCCGACCGCGGGAACAGCAGCCGCTGATAGAACCAGCCAATGCCGATCAGCACCGCGCCAAGGCCAAGGAAGGACATCGCCCGGTAGATGCCGGTCAGGTCGGACATGTCGATGAGGAACACTTTCAGCACGGTGAGCACGACCACGGCGGCCGAGGCCGCGCGCAAGGGCAGCGAGCGAAGGAAGATGCCGGCCGCGAGCAGCGCCACGCCGAACAGGAGCCAGACGGCCGAGTAGGTGTATTGCTCGGCGTCGGTGGTCGCGCCCTCCGTCAGGATCGGACCGTGATAGAGCCTACAGATCTGGAGCGAGATATAGGCAAGTGCCAGCGCGAGAGCCGTGGCGGCGGCGAGCACACTGTACCAGCGGGGGCGCGTGCCGCGAGTGATGACGGCGAGAACGCCGGCGAGCACCGCCGGCAGGCCATAGCCCAGCAGGATCAGATTGATGAAGCGTCCGCCAACCGGCTCGCCGGTGAAGAAGGGATTGTCGTTCACCCCCAGGCTGAACACGATCATGACGAAGACGATGGCGGCGAGGAATTGCGCGCCGAGATCGTGGATGACGCTGCCGCTCTTCACGCGCAGGCGCTCCAGCCCGATGACCACCGCAAGCAAGAGCGACACGTCGAGCGCGGTTTCGGCAAGCGGGCTTCCCTCGCCATAGGGGTCGCCCGTAAGGTAATGCCGCACCTCGAACACGATGAGCATCACGGTGAAGAGGATGGCGGCGGCGTCGATCACCCTGGCCGGCGCATCATCGGCGCGGCGCCGCAGCATGTGCCCCGCGAGCCAGAATGAGGCGGCGGGCACGCCATAGCCCCAGAGCAGCCAATTGAAGACAGGCATCGTGCCGAGGCCATCGCCCATGATGCGCGGGTCCCACATGATGCGCCCGAGCACGCCAATAGTGACGGCGGCGGCGAGCCAACGCAGCGACGGCCAAGGCCGCTTCTCGGCGACCCAGGCGATGCCCGGAACCATCAGCGCCAGCGCCACGGTGAGCCAGCCCTTCTCCAGCGCGAGGCTGAGCGCGAGCGCCAATGAGGCGATCGAGCCGGTGGCGAAGATGGCGCTTGCCGCCTCGCCGCCCGGACGCTCACCGCGTTTGCCGATCGCCTCGGTGGCAAGCGCGAAGGCGCCGGCAAGGATGACTGCCGCACCGGCAAATGGGATCGAGCGGTCGAAGCCGGCGATGCGGTAGTAGAGCGCGATAAGGATGGCGAGGGGTGCGAACACCGCCGACGCGCTCCACAGAATCGCGATCCGCGCGTTGGTTGCGCGCGCTTGCGCGAAAAATCCCGACACGCCGAACAGCAGCGCGAAACAGGCGCCAAGCGTGAGCGGCGCGCCGAACAGATACTGCTCGGGCTTCCACAGGCTGTCGGGGACCGGACCCGAGGGGAGGCCGAGCTCGCTCACGTCGAAGTCGAGCGACCAATGCAGGAAGATCAGCGTGACGAAGATGGCGG
>JBAUOI010000322.1:0-2562 GCA_049579665.1 Methyloceanibacter sp. | reverse complement strand
CTGGATGCCCGCTTTAGCGGGCATGACAAGCAGCGAGGAAGACATGACCAGCGAAGCGTTAACCGCCGACGAAGTCATCGCCCATCTCGATCTGAAGCCGCATCCCGAGGGCGGTTGGTTCCGCGAGACCTTCCGTGACGCGGGCGGGCATGAAGGCCGCGCGCATTCCACGGCCATTCTCTATCTGCTCAGAGCTGGAGAGGTATCGCGCTGGCACCGCGTCGATGCGGCCGAGCTTTGGCATTGGCATGGCGGCGCGCCGCTCTTGCTCGAAGTGAAGCATGGCGAGACGCGCCACGAATACCGGCTCGGCTCTGACTGGCATAAAGGTGATCATCCGCACGCCGCCGTTCCGGCGCATGCTTGGCAGAGCGCGCGGAGCTTGGGCGCCTGGACGCTGCTTGGCTGTACAGTGGCGCCCGGCTTCGACTTTGCCGGGTTCGAGATGGCGCCCGAGGGCTTCCAGCCCTAATCCATGAATTGGCCGCCGTTGATTGTGAGCGTCGAGCCGGTGATCCAGCCGGCCTCGTCGGCGGCAAGGAACAGCACGCAGCGGGCTACCTCGTCGGCTTCGCCCAAGCGGCCGACGGGGATCTGCGCGACGATGCCCTTCATCACGTCCTCGGAGACGCCGGCGAGCAGGTCGGTCTTCACATAGCCCGGTGCGATGGCGTTCACGGTGATGCCCTTGCGCGCGCTCTCCAGCGCAAGCGCCCGGGTGAAGCCGATCACGCCGGCCTTGGCCGAGCAGTAATTGGCAAGCCCGAGCTGGCCCTTCTGGCCGTTGATCGAGGTGATGTTGATGACACGACCGAAGCCCCGCTCGCGCATGCCGTTGATCACCGGGCGCGTTTGGTTGAACAGCGAGTCGAGATTGGTGCGGATCACCTGCTCCCACTGCTCATGCGTCATCTTTTGCAGCATGGCGTCGCGCGAGATGCCGGCGTTGTTGACCAGCACTTCGATGGGACCGACCTCGTTCTCGACATTGACGATCCCTTGCTCCGCGGCGACGAAATCACCCACGTCCCATTTGAACACCGGGATCTCGGTCTCCTTCTTGAAGGCGTTGGCGGCGTCGTCGTTGCCGCCGTAATTTGCGGCGACGTTGTAGCCCGCCTGCTTCAGAGCCTTGCAAATCGCAGCGCCAATGCCGCGCGTTCCTCCCGTGACGAGAGCCACTCTTCCCATGCCTTCCTCCCTATAGAAGCGCTTCTTTGGCGCCTGGTTCGAAATTCAATGCGAGAAATCCCCCGCGAAGACCTCGCGGGGGGATGCAATGCACGACACGCGAGCGAGGAGGTCGTTACTCCCGCTCGACGCACATGGCGATGCCCATGCCGCCGCCGATGCAGAGCGTGGCGAGGCCTTTCTTGGCGTCGCGCTTTTGCATCTCGTGCAGCAAGGTGACGAGCACGCGCGCGCCCGAGGCGCCGATCGGATGACCGATGGCGATGGCGCCGCCATTGACGTTGACCTTGCCGGTGTCCCAGCCAATGTCCTTGTTGACGGCAAGCGCCTGCGCGGCGAACGCCTCGTTGGCCTCGATCAGATCGAGATCGCCAGGCTTCCAGCCCGCCTTCTCCAGCGCCTTGCGCGAGGCGGGGATCGGGCCCGAACCCATCACCTTGGGATCGACGCCGACGGTCGCCCAGGAGGCGATCCGGGCCAGCGGCTTGAGGCCGCGCTTCTTGGCTTCCTTGGCGGTCATCAGCACGACCGCGGCGGCGCCGTCATTGAGGCCGGACGCATTGCCGGCGGTGACGGTGCCTTCCTTGTCGAAGGCGGGCTTCAGCTTCGCCGCATCCTCGACCTTGGCGCCCTCGCGGATATATTCGTCCTCGGCGACAATGGTCTCGCCTTTGCGCGTCTTCACCGTGACGGGGGCGATCTCGTCCTTGAACTTGCCGGCCTTCTTGGCGGCCTCGGCCTTGTTCTGCGAGGCGGTGGCGAATTTATCCTGCTCCTCGCGGGTGATCTGCCATTGCCGGGCCACGTTCTCGGCGGTCACGCCCATATGATAGCCGTTGAAGATCTCCCACAGGCCGTCCTTGATCATGCTGTCGACGAACTCGACGGCGCCCATCTTCTGCCCGTTGCGCAAATGGGCGACATGGGGTGAAAGGCTCATGCTCTCCTGCCCGCCGGCGACGATGATGTCGGCGTCACCCGTGGCAATCTGCTGGGCGCCGAGCGCGACGGCCCGCAATCCCGAGCCGCAGACCTGATTGACGCCCCAGGCAGTGGCCTCTTTCGGCACGCCGGCGGCGATCGCGGCTTGACGCGCGGGGTTCTGACCCTGGCCTGCGGTCAGCACCTGACCCATGATCACTTCATCGACATCGGCCGGATCGACCTTGGCGCGCTCGAGCGCGGCCTTGATGGCGACCTCGCCAAGGGCATGCGCCGACAGGCTCGACAGCGCGCCGTTGAAGGAGCCAACCGGCGTCCGCGCCGCGCTGACGATGACAATCTCTTCCTCTTTCATACTCCGCTCCACCTCCCCAAGGGATCCAAGGTCATAACGTAGTGATTCCTGCAATGGAAGCCTAGGGTTGGGGC
>JBAUOI010000321.1:0-10379 GCA_049579665.1 Methyloceanibacter sp. | reverse complement strand
GATCACCGGCGAGAAGGGCTATTTCGACACCCGCATCGTGTTCGTCGACGAGTCCGGTCCCAAGGACAAGCGCATGAAGCGGCTGGCCATCATGGACCAAGACGGCTTCAACGTCAGGTTGCTCACCACAGGGCAAAATCTGGTGCTGACGCCGCGCTTCAGCCCCTCGACCCAGGAGATCACCTACACCTCGTTCGAGGGCCAGACGCCCAAGGTCTACCTGCTCAATATCGAGACCGGGCAGAAGGAGATCGTCGGCGCTTTCCCCGGCATGACGTTTGCGCCGCGCTTCTCGCCGGACGGCCAGCGCATCGTCATGAGCCTGGAAAACGAGGGCAATTCCAACCTGTTCTCCATGGATTTGCGCAGCCGGCGCACGCTCCAGCTCACCAATGACCACGCCATCGACACGGCCCCCTGCTACTCGCCCGACGGAAGGCAGATCGCGTTCGAGACCGACCGCGACGGGTCGAGGCAGATCTACGTCATGGATGCCAACGGTACCAATGCACGGCGCATCAGCCGGGGGGAGGGGAGCTACTCCACCCCGGTCTGGTCGCCGCGCGGCGATCTGATCGCCTTCACCAAGATGATGGGAGGGCAATTCCTGATCGGCGTGATGAAGCCCGACGGCTCCGGCGAGCGTGTCCTCACCGAGGGGTTCCATAACGAGGGCCCGACCTGGGCTCCGAACGGCCGCGTGCTGATGTTCTTCAGGGAATCGCCGGGCGCCGCGGGGGGTCCCAAGCTCTATACGATCGACCTCACGGGCTATAACGAGCGGCTGGTCGCGACCCCCGCTTTCGGGTCAGATCCCGCCTGGTCGCCGCTGATCAATTAGCGGCTGAAACCTACCGTTTTTGGCCAAGAATCAGGCAAAAGCGGCGAGTTCTGTGTCTCAAAAGCAACTATGTTCTAACCCTTTTTTAATCGAGTGCCTTCACCGTATTAACCAAGCTTGATCGGCCTCTCCTGGGGAGATCGCGTCGTCTGGCTGGAGGATGAGATTCGGAGTGGCATTTTGGCATCAATGGCCGACAAAACGGTCTCCCGACCGTTGTGCCATATTGATCTAAAAACGCCTCGCCGGTACATGCAAAGACGGCTACTGCCGCTTTAACCAAAGGAGAGAAGACCATGCAGGGTTTGAAGGGCGTTATCATCGCCACCACCATCGTGGCCGCCACCTTGGCGCTTATGGGCTGCGTCGGCCACCACGAGAAGGCCGTCGTGTCTGAGCCCCTGAAGCTCGGGTCCGTCGTGGTCGAGCAGGCTGTTCGCGTCTAAGCTGCGACCGAGGAATTGCGGAAGCCTAACGACTTCCGCCTTACGGGATATGGATGCCGAGACGCCGTAGCATGATGCGGCGGCGTCTCAGGCATCCCTTCCTTTTTTAGGGCCCAGGTTTCGACACGGGGCCCGTCCAGACTCCCAGCCATTCTCCCGATTTCGAGGGAACTAGGAGATCGTTAAGGAATTCCCTTTTACGATTTACTAAAATTTGGCTAGCGGGAGTAACCAGTAATGCGTTGGAGTGGTGGGGTCGACCACGTCTGCAAGCTCGCAGGCGTGCTCTTGATTGCTTTTGTCCTTGCGGCCTGCTCGCGTCAGAACCCGGCAAGGGAATATGGCCTCGGTGGGGAAGGGCCGGTCACTCCTGGAACCGAACGAGATTTCGCCGTCAATGTCGGCGATATCGTGCATTTTCAGGAGGACAGCGCGGCCTTGAGTGGCGAGGCGCCCGGGATCCTGCGCAACCAGGCCCGCTGGCTCAACCAATATCCGCAATACACCATCACCATCGAAGGCCATGCCGACGAGCGGGGAACGCGCGAATATAACCTCGCGCTCGGCGCGCGGCGCGCCACGGCCGTCAAGGTTTTCCTGGCGCAGTCGGGGGTGAGCGCCGGGCGGATCCGCACCGTGTCCTACGGCAAGGAGCGGCCGATCGCGACCTGCGATGCGCCCTCCTGCTGGAACCAGAATCGCCGCGCTCAGACCATCCTGAACGACCGTGGCGGGGCCATCGCCCGCAATTACTAGACGCGTACGAAGCCGGCAGTTTGGCCCCAAAAGGCCGGGCAAATGCGTTATGGTTCGCCGCGTCTGGCGCTCCTTAGCGAGCGCCATTGTCCGCGTGACCCCTAATTGCAGGTCTTCGGTGGTTCTATCGACTTCCCCATGGCGCAGCCGAACGCGCCCGGCTTTGGCTTTGACGGCAGGGCTTCTGCTCAGTCTCACCGCACTGCCTTGCCGTGCCCAGGAGGAGATGCCGCCGGCCGAGGAGGTGCCTCAGGCTCAGCCCTCGCAAGCGGTAAAGCCGCAAGGCGGCGATGCGGCGAGCGGGCGTCTCGGCCGGCTTGAGCAGAAGGTGCAAGACCTCCAGGTGTCGATCGGGACGCTGGAATCATTCCTGCGCAGCAAGCCCGGCACGACCCTGCCGCAAGAGGCGCCGGCGCCGGTCTCGCCCTCGCATGACGTCGATCTCAGCCCGCGCATCGATGCGCTCGAGACCCAGATCGGCGCACTGACCAGCCATCTCGAGCAACTCACCCAGCAGATGAGCGCGCTCGAGAAGAAGCTTTCAGCCGCCCCGGCGGCGATCATGCCGCCGCCAAGCGCCGAGCCCGTGCCCGAGCGGCAGGGTGAGGCGGTTCCTCCGCCGTCCGCATCGTCCATGGCGTCCGCCGACACGCCGCCAGAGGTGGAGAACGATCCGCCGAAGCCGCGCTGGTATGGGGCAGAGCCCGGCGATGACGCGGTGGCCGATCTGCTGAACGACCAAAGCGGCGCGGAGCCGCCAGCAACTCCCGACGACCAGCGGCGCAGTCTGGCCGCGGCGCTTCCCGACGGTGACGCTCAGACCCTCTACCAGCAGGGCTACGGCGCTCTATTGCAGAAGGACTATGCGGGCGCGGAAGGCGCGTTCCGTGAGCTGGTCAAGGCCTATCCGAACGATCCGCTGGCCGGCAACGCGCAATATTGGATCGGCGAAAGCTATTACCTGCGCGGCCAGTACAAGAACGCGGCGGACGCCTTCCTCAAGGGCTACAAGAAATACAAATCGAGCGAGAAGGCGCCGGACACGTTGCTGAAGCTTGGCATGTCGCTCGCCGAGCTCGGCCAGAAGGATGCGGCCTGCTCAACCTTCAACGAGCTGAAGAGCAAATATCCGGGGGCGCCGGAGCATATTCGCGAAGATGCCATTGCCCAGCGCAAACATGCCGGGTGTTGAAATGAAGGACTTGCCGATCACGCTGGCCGAGGCGCGTGAATTGCTCGCGCCGCTCGCCCGATTCCCGCGCGTCGCGCTCGCCGTATCGGGCGGGCCTGACAGTCTCGCGCTGATGCAGCTTGCCGCGCGGCTCCGCGCTGAGCTCGGGTCGAGCCTCACCGTGCTCACGGTCGATCATGGCTTGCGCGCGACCTCCCGCGATGAGGCGCTGATGGTAGGGCGTCACGCCGCGGCGCTCGACTTGCCCCACGCGATCCTCGCCTGGGAGAGCGGCGAGCCGCGTTCCGCGAGCCTCCAGGCGCGTGCGCGGGTCGCGCGCTACGATCTGATGACGGCCTATTGCCATGCGCACGACATTGCCGGGCTCGTCACCGCGCATCATCTCGACGATCAGGCGGAGACGTTCTTGATGCGGCTGAAGCGCGGCAGCGGGCTGGATGGTCTGGCTGCGATCCCTGAGCACGGTGTATGGGCGGGGATCGCCGTGCTGCGTCCTTTGCTCGATGTGCCGAAGGCGCGCCTCATTGCCACGCTGCAAGCGGCAAACATGAGTTTTGCCTCGGATCCCAGCAATCAAGATCCGCGTTTCGAGCGCGTGCGGGTCAGAGGAAGCGGAGACGCACTCTCACTGCTTGGGCTGACACCTGAAGCGCTGGCGCTTTCGGCGCGGCGCTTGCGGCGCGCGCGCAAGGCGCTGGAACAAGCGGCGCGGAGTTTCCTTGCCGCGAACAGCGAGACCGACGAGGCGGGCTACGCGCTGATCGACAGCGCGGCGCTGGCGTCGGCCCCGCAAGAGATCGCGCTCCGCGCTCTCGCGCAGTTGATCGGCGCGGTGGGCGGGGGCGAGACGCCGTTGCAACTCGCCAAGCTCGAGTCCCTGCTCGCCGCGTTGGCGGTGCATCCCGGCAAGGCGCATACGCTTGGACGCTGCCGCATCGAGCCGATGTCTGGCCGGCTCGGTATTTTCCGCGAGGTGCGGGGCAAAGGTCTGCCCGAGACGGAGCTTCTGCCGGGGACGAGGGCGCTTTGGGACAACCGTTTCCGGATCGAGCTTCCGGCCGACGCACCCGAGCCGATCGTCGTTCGGGCGCTCGGCGAGTCCGGCTGGCGCGAGCTCAAGGACCGCTCGGCACTGGCGGCATCGCTGCCACGCCTTGCCGGCCGGGCCTTGCCCGCCTGCTGGCGGGGGGAGATTCTCTTGGGACTTCCGATGTTTGGTCGTAGGCTGGTGGGCGGGCCGTCAGCCATCGCCTGCCAGGCGACCTTTGTCAGCCGAGGCCACGCAGACGGCGCGCCGAACCGCTCAAGCCGTTGAGAAAGCATGCACCTCTTTGCGTTAGCTTTACTTGGCAAAAAGCATGCATGTTCCTATGTTACCAAGGCCTAGCTTCACTCTTGCGCCTTAGTTTAGGGCGAGGCTGCCTTGCAACAGTAGCCCGCGCGATAGGATCGAGCCGTCAGGTCAGTACATGAATTCGAACTTCCGTAACTTTGCCATCTGGGTGTTCATCGGCCTCCTGCTGGTCGCGCTGTTCAACCTGTTCCAGAGCCCGGGCGTGCATGTCCGCGGCAACGAGATCAGCTTCTCGCAGCTCCTCTCGGAGGTCGAGGCCGGCAACGTCCAGGATGTGACCATCGCCGGCAACACCATCACCGGACATTTCGCCGACGGCCGCAATTTCCAGACCTATGCGCCGAACGATCCCAACCTGGTCGACAAGTTGAACCAGAAGGGCGTGAAGATCACCGCCAAGCCGTCGGAGGACGACGTGCCGTCGCTGCTCGGCGTGCTGGTGTCCTGGTTCCCCATGCTGCTGCTGATCGCGGTGTGGATCTTCTTCATGCGCCAGATGCAGTCGGGCGGTGGACGTGCCATGGGCTTCGGCAAGTCCAAGGCGAAGCTGCTGACCGAGCGGCACGGTCGCGTGACCTTCGACGATGTCGCTGGCGTCGACGAGGCCAAGGAGGATCTCCAGGAGATCGTCGAGTTCCTGCGCGATCCGCAGAAGTTCCAGAAGCTCGGCGGGCGCATCCCGCGCGGCGCGCTGTTGGTCGGGCCTCCCGGCACCGGCAAGACGCTGCACGCGCGCGCCATCGCCGGCGAAGCCAATGTGCCGTTCTTCACCATCTCGGGTTCAGACTTCGTCGAGATGTTCGTTGGCGTGGGCGCGTCCCGCGTGCGCGACATGTTCGATCAGGCGAAGAAGAACGCGCCCTGCATCATCTTCATCGACGAGATCGACGCCGTTGGCCGGCATCGTGGCGCGGGCCTCGGCGGTGGTAACGACGAGCGCGAGCAGACGTTGAATCAGCTGCTGGTCGAGATGGACGGCTTCGAGGCCAATGAAGGCATCATCCTAATCGCCGCGACCAACCGTCCCGACGTGCTCGATCCGGCTTTGCTTCGCCCCGGCCGTTTCGACCGGCAGGTGGTGGTGCCGCGGCCCGACATCATCGGCCGCGAGAAGATCCTCAAGGTGCATGTGCGCAAAGTGCCACTCGCGCCCGACGTCGATCTGCGTGTCATCGCCCGCGGCACGCCCGGCTTTTCCGGCGCCGACCTGGCCAATCTCGTCAACGAGGCGGCGCTGCTCGCGGCGCGCCGCTCCAAGCGCCTCGTCACCCAGCTCGAGTTCGAGGACGCCAAGGACAAGGTGATGATGGGCGCCGAGCGTCGCTCCATGGTCATGACCGAGGAGGAGAAGACGCTGACCGCCTATCACGAAGGCGGGCATGCGCTGGTGGCGCTGCACATGCCGGCGTCAGATCCGGTGCACAAGGCGACCATCATTCCGCGCGGCCGCGCACTCGGCATGGTCATGCGGCTGCCTGAGCGTGACATCCTCTCCTACACGCGCGCCAAGCTGAAGGCCGACATCACCGTCGCCATGGGCGGGCGCGTCGCCGAAGAACTCGTGTTCGGTTACGAGAAGGTCACGTCCGGCGCCGCCTCGGACATCAAGATGGCGACGTTGCTCGCCCGCGCCATGGTCACGCAATACGGCATGTCCGACAAGCTCGGGCCGCTCGCTTATGGCGATAACGAGGAAGAGGTTTTTCTCGGTCACTCCATCGCGCGGCAGCAGAATCTCTCGGACGAGACCCAGACCAGGGTCGACGAGGAGATCCACCGCATCGTCGATGAGTCGTTCGAGAGCGCGCGCAAGATCCTTTCGGAGAATCTCGACGATCTGCACACGATCGCGCGCGGACTGCTCGAATACGAGACGCTGTCGGGCGAGGAGATCAAGAACCTGCTCAAGGGCAAACCGCCGGTGCGCGACTTCGCCGCCGAGGTGCAGCCGCGGCCGGGGCCGGCCTCTGCCGTGCCGACGGCGGGACGCGGCAAGCGCCCGCCTGAGCCCGAGCCCGATACCGGCGGCATGGAGCCGCAGCCGCAGACCTAAGGGTCTTATGAGCATCACATTGAGGAAATGCCCGGCCTTCGCGCCGGGCATTTTTCGTTTTCGGTGAGCGCTTCGCTTCATGCTAAGGCTCGCGCATGACGCGTGAGACGCTCTATCTCAGGCCGATCGGCTTGCTCTATGGCGCCGCCGCCGATGCGGCTGTCGCCGAGGGCGTGGCGCTGCCGCTTGCCGGCGGTCCGATTGCTTTCGCCGCCGCCGAGCTGATCGAGGGAGAGGCCGGCAGCGCGAAACGGCAAATCTTCACCGCGCGCGCGCTTGCCGAAACGCGCGACGCCGATCTTATTGAACTGCTCAAGCGCGTGACCTCGCCGCGACCGCCTTTCGCCGGCATCGCGCTCGACCGCCCGGTCTTGATGGGCATCGTCAATGTCACGCCGGACAGCTTCTCAGACGGTGGCCTGTTCGACAGCAAAGAGGATGCCATCGCGCACGCGGCGGAGCTCGCCAATGCCGGCGCCGCCATTATCGATATCGGCGGCGAGTCGACGCGTCCGGGCTCGGACCCGACCGAGGCGGGGCAGGAGGGCACTCGCGTGCTGCCGGTGGTCACGGGACTCAAGGGGATCAGCGCTGTGATCTCGATCGATACGCGGAAGGCGAGCGTCGCCCGCGCGGCGGCAAAGGCGGGCGCAAAGATTTTCAACGACGTATCCGCGCTGACCTATGACGAGCAGAGCCTCGATGCAGCAAGGGAGACGGGGCTCGCCGTCGTCCTCATGCATGCGCAAGGCGAGCCCAAGACCATGCAGGACGATCCGCGCTACGCCGACGTCGTGCTGGACGTGTTCGATTATCTCGAGGGCCGGATCGAGACGGCCGTGGCGGCAGGCATCGACCGCTCGCGCATCGCCGCCGACCCCGGTCTCGGCTTCGGCAAGACGCTGGGGCACAACCTGGCGCTGCTCGCGCATACCTCCCTGTTGCATGGATTGGGCGTGCCGCTCCTGATCGGCGCCTCGCGCAAGCGCTTCATCCAGGGGGTCGCGGGCGGGGCCGCGCCTCAGACGCGTGAGCCCGGCTCGCAGGCCGCGGCGATCGTCGCGGCGGCGCAAGGGGCGCAGATTTTGCGGGTGCATGACGTGGCGGGCAGCCGCCAGGCCCTCGGCGTGTGGCGGGCTTCCGCCTTCGGTACTGAAAATTAAGGAAAATTACCGCCGGAGTACCCCCTCAGGTGTAACTTTTGCTTACATTTTTTGAACGGAAGGATGGTACACCAAGAGCGTAATCTTATGACGCGCCAGTCAGAACATAACAAGCGACCGGCACCGACAGGGAACAGACGGGGGGGCCTCTCAATGCCTCGCAAATATTTTGGCACGGATGGCATCCGTGGCAGCGCGAACACCCATCCCATGACCTCCGAGGTTGCGCTCAAGGTGGGCATGGCGGCGGGCAAGCTGTTCACCAACGGCTCCTATCGCCATCGCGTGGTGATCGGCAAGGACACCCGTCTGTCGGGCTACATGATCGAGTCCGCGCTTGTGTCGGGCTTCACGTCCGTGGGCATGGATGTGTTCCAGCTCGGTCCGATGCCGACGCCCGCCGTCGCCATGCTGACCCGCTCGCTCCGCGCCGATCTCGGCGTGATGATCTCGGCCTCGCATAATCCCTTTGTCGACAACGGCATCAAGTTGTTCGGCCCCGATGGCTACAAGCTCTCCGACGAGAAGGAGGAGGAGATCGAGCAGCTGATGGAGGGCTCCTCCGCGGAGCTATTGGCGGCGCCGGAGCTGATCGGCCGGGCGACCCGGATCGACAGCGCGCGCGAGCGCTATATCGAGTTCGCCAAGCGCACTCTGCCGAAGAACATCCGCTTCGACGGCATCCGGGTGGTGATCGATTGCGCCAACGGGGCGGCCTACAAGGTGGCGCCGGAGGCGCTGTGGGAGCTGGGCGCCGAGGTCATCAAGATCGGGGTTGACCCCAACGGCTTGAATATCAACAAGGACTGCGGATCCACCGCACCGGAGGATCTGATCCGCAAGGTCAACGAGGTGCGCGCCGATATCGGCATTGCGCTCGACGGCGACGCCGACCGGGTGGTGATTGTCGACGAGAAGGGCCGCATCATCGACGGCGATCAGTTGATGGCGGTCATCGCCGAATCCTGGCAGAAGCGCGGGCGGCTCGCCGGTGGCGGCATCGTCGCCACGGTGATGTCGAATCTCGGGCTCGAGCGCTATCTCGAAAGCCTCGATCTCGGCATGGCCCGCACGCCGGTCGGCGACCGCTACGTGGTCGAGCATATGCGCCAGCATGGTTACAATGTCGGCGGCGAGCAGTCGGGCCATATCGTGCTGTCGGATTTCTCGACCACCGGCGATGGTCTCGTCACCGCGCTCCAGCTCCTCTCGGTGGTGGCGCAGAGCGGTAAACCGGTGAGCGAAATCTGCAACCGTTTCGAACCGTTGCCGCAAGTTCTGAAGAACGTCCGCTACAAGAATGGCGGCCAGCCGCTCGACAACGTGGCGGTGCGGCGGGCGATCGACACCGGCAAGTCGAAGCTCGGCAAGTCGGGGCGCCTCGTCATCCGCCCGTCCGGCACGGAGCCCGTGATCCGGGTCATGGCCGAGGGCGACGACGAGAAGCTCGTCAAGACTGTGGTCTCGGATATTGTCCACGCGCTGACCGACGCGGCGGCCTGAGCGCAGCTTCGTAAATTGCCTGCACATTCGCGGCGTGCCGCCTGCGTGGCTGCTTTGCCACGCACTGTTCTCTTCCGGCACGCGGGTTAGGCAAGCATTAACCAAAACCCATCCATAGTCCTCCTCGAGACAGCCGCGCGCCTGAAGCGGTCGCTCAGGGTTGCAGTCAAGAAGGGACTAAGATGGGAAAGACTCGCTCAATCATCATCGGACTTGCGCTGGTGCTCGGCCAGACGGTCGCGGCGCACGCCGCCGATCTCGGCCTGATGCCGCCTCCGCCGCCCGAGCCTTGCGTCGGCTGCGCGGGGCCCTGGTACTTCAAGGGGTTTGTCGGCGCCGCCAACCCTAACGTCGACGGCATCTTCGACGAGTTGCTGCTGACCAGCCCCGAATTCGTCGTTTACGACAAGGACATCAAGAGCTCGCCGCTGTTCGGTGTCGGCTTCGGCTACGATACCGGCCACTAATCCGCTTCGACATCACCGGCGAATATCGCGGCAACGCCGTGTTCGTCGCAAACTCCAAATATGCTGGCCCCAACGGCGGCTTCAGCTTCGGTGACTCCGCCGGCACAGACGAATACAGGGCTGATATCGAAAGCTGGGTCGGCCTGTTCAACACCTATATCGATCTCGGCACCTGGCATTGTGTCACGCCCTATATCGGCGGTGGCGTCGGCTTCGCCACTATCGATGTCATCGGCCTGACCGATGTGAATACTGCCCAGGGCGGCGTCGCCTTCGCCAAGGACAATACCGAGACCAATTTCGCCTGGGCCGTCTACGCCGGTCTTTCCTATAAAGTCACGCCCGGCCTCACCATCGATCTCTCTTATCGCTACACGGATATCGGCGACGCCAAGAGCGGCGTCCGCACCAGTTATGACGAGCTCTACACCGCAAGCGGCGTGGAGATTGAAGACATCACATCGAACGACGTGATGCTCGGCGTGCGCTGGGCCCTCGGCTCAGCGCCCGCGCCGATGCCGGTTGCGTTCAAGTAGAAGCCCCATCACTAGACTGCTAGCCAAACTCACCGCCCGTCGCTTCGACGGGCGGTTTTTCTTTGAGC
>JBAUOI010000320.1:0-2624 GCA_049579665.1 Methyloceanibacter sp. | reverse complement strand
GGGTAGGCGTAAGCATGCATGAAGACGATGGCGACCGCGGCGACGCCGTCGGCGCGCGCGGCCCGAAGCGCCGCGATCGTCGCCGAATTATAGAGCGGCGTCTCGATGCTGCCGTCGGCGCGCACGCGCTCCGGCACTTCGGCCACGCGCGCATAGAGCATCGACGGCTTTTCGATACGGCGCGCGAAGATTTTCGGCCGCGCCTGGTAGCCGATCTCCAGCGCATCGCGAAAGCCTTGGCTGACGATGAGGAGGAGCGGATCGCCCTTGCGCTCGAGCAGCGCGTTGGTGGCGACCGTGGTGCCCATCCTCACCGCCGCGATCGCGTGCGACGGAAGCGGTCGCCCCCGCGGGCGCCCGAGCAGATCAGCGATACCGGCAATCGCCGCATCCGCATAGGCTTCCGGATTCTCCGACAGCAGCTTATGCGTGAAGAGGCGCCCGTCAGGCGCCCGCGCCACGATGTCGGTGAAGGTGCCGCCGCGATCGATGAAGAACTGCCATCTGCCGCCGCTGTTCATCCGATGCGCTTCAACCCCGCGGCGTAACGCTTCCAGCGCTTCACATAGACATCGGCGGCGCGGGCGATCATGGCGCGCACTTCCGCGTCGGTCTCACGTACCGCCCTGGCTGGCGTGACGAGGATCATCGAATTGTCCGGGTATGCCTTGCCTTCGGTGACCAGCGCTCCGGCGCCGACCAGGCAATTCGCGCCGATTTTCGCACCGTTCAGCACGATCGCGCCCATGCCGATCAGGCTCCTATCGCCGATCGAGCAGCCATGCAGCACGACGTTATGGCCGATGACGCAATCGCGTCCGATCGTGAGAGGAAAGCCCGGGTCGGTATGCAGCGTCGCGTTGTCCTGGATCTGCGAGCGCGTGCCGATTTCGATCCACTCATTGTCGCCACGCAGCACCGAGCCGTACCAGATGCTGACATTGGTATGTAGCTTGACCTTACCGATCACCGAAGCGGTGTCCGCAATCCAATAGAGGCCGTCGGCGGGAAACTCCGGCGCCGTTCCGTCAAGCTCATAGATCGCCATGGGTGCTTCCTTTGGTCTGTGGACCCCGGCTCTTCGCGACCGGTTTCGCGGAGTCGAGCTTGCGTTCCAGCCGTGCGATCTCGCAGCGCAGATCGCTGTTCTCCAACTCCGCATACATGGCCGCGGCATCGGCGGCGAGTCTTCTCAGGATGGCGCGCTCATGCGGGTCGAGATCGGTGCCGGAGGCGTGCGGGCCGTAAAGCGAGACGGCGAAGCAGCGCACCGGATTGACCGCCGGCACGGCAAGCACCGGGCGGCAGAGCCCGGAAGGAAGATCAAGCCCGTAACCATCCCGGTCCCTGACGGGGAAGGGCTGGCCGGCAGGCACAGCCGCGAGTATCGGCTCGTCCGCCTTGATCGTTGTGGTCTTGCCGCGGTCCCAGCCCTTGCCGTTGCCGTTCCGCAGAAACACCGGTCCTTCCCGGCGGAACGACGCGGCGGAAGCGAGCTTCAGCGCGTCGTAGGTTTCGTCGGCGAGCAGCCTGTCGATCTCTACGGGCTTCTTGGCGGCACGGATGGCTTGCCCAAGCCGTTGCCCCGCCGCGTCGACCTCCCGGTTGAAATAGCCGTCGGCGAGATGAACCGCGCCCTCGTGCATGCGAGACAGCGCGAACACGGCGGCGGCGCCCATGGCGATCCAGGCCCAGCCCGGCAGCGCCAGATGTTCCTGGATGCGCTCGATTTCGTGGTGCAGCAGCAGCACCGGAACGCTGAGGCTGAGGCCGAGGATCGTCACGCGGCGGAGCGGGATCATCACGCTCACCACGCGTGGCCGGCGCAGCGCCTCGAACACGAACAGGCAGAGCACGCCGTTGACGAGATAGAGCAGGCCGATGATGTCCTCGGTGGGGGTGAAGTCGCCCCAGCGCGTCTCGAAGATGGTCGTGGTCGAGGCGAGCTCGGCGAGCAGGAATGACGGCAGCCCGATCAAGCATCCCCAGATCACCCAGCGTACGCGCTGATAGTCCTCGGGCGTCTGGAACCGCCGTCGTGCCAGGAGAATCGAAAGCGCGGCGGCATCGACGACGAAGCCCGCGAGAATTGATATGCGTGTCACCGTCTCGGCGGGGCGGCCGAACAACGCGCCATAAGACCCGAACAGAAGCAGCACAAAGACGAGGCCGACGAGCGGCAACGCACGCTCGACGCCATGCCATCGTGGCTCCGTCTTGTTGTTAGGGACTCGCAGCACGAACAGGAGAAACCCCGCATAGCCGGCGGCCTCCGCCACGATCGAGGCGGCGTCCTGGGCGAGCAGGGCGAGCGGCCATTGCTCGAGGATCGCGTAGAACGCGTAAACCTGGCCCGGGTTGAACCAGTTCACATAGAGAAAGAACCCCCAGCTCATCGCCGAGGGTCGCGTCCATACCAGCCACGCCGCCGCGACGATCACCGCCATGCCGGCGAGCTGGCACAGCAGGTTCACCGCCTTGATGAGCACGTTGTAGGGGCGCTGCTCGGCGATCAGCGTCACCTGCCGCGCTGGCCGCCCATCGTTAGGCATCAGCTCGATGGTGACCGCGCGCCCGGGCAGCACGAAATCGACGCCGCCGAGCACCGCGAGCGTGCTGCCGCA
>JBAUOI010000319.1:0-1571 GCA_049579665.1 Methyloceanibacter sp. | reverse complement strand
CCCGAGCCGAGCCCCGCATGCGGCGGGATCGCTTCCTCGATCTTGAGCCGGTAGCACGTCGCACCCCCCGAGCTCGCCGCGATGCCGCGGAGATAGCGCAGGCCGCGCTCGCGCTCGGGCCCGCTCGCCGCGAAGCTGTCCGCGCGCTCGAGCGTAAGGCGCGTCGTCGGCCGGTCGAGCGAGAGCCCGAACGAGCCGAACGGCCGCGTGCCCCGACCGCTCGGATCGAGGAAGCCGAAATGCAGCCGCGCGGTGGTGGTGACCGCCGCCCGGCGGGCCGGAGGGCGAGCCTTGCTTTTGCTGCGCGATTGCGCGGAAACGGCCGCCATTGATCGGGTCGATGCCTCTGCTATGCTCGTCGGTAGCGGGGAAGCGTCACTTTTTCAGAGGACGGCGACGATGGCAACGTCCGAGCGTACGTATAGCGACGCCGAAGTCGAGGCACGGCTCAAGCAGGAGCTGCCGCATTGGTATTTTGAGGATGGCTGGATCAGGCGGAAATACAAAACGAATAGCTGGAAGGGCACGCTGCTGGTGATCAACACCGTCGGCCATCTCTCCGAAGCCGCCTGGCACCATCCCGACATCACCGCTTCCTATGCCTGGGTCGAGGTGCGGCTGAAGAATCACGCCGCCAAGGGCATCACCGACAAGGATTTCGAGCTCGCCAAGAAGATCGAGGAGGTGGTGCATTGGCAGCCGGGCAAGGAGCAGGGAGCGCTCGAAGGCACACCGGCCGACGACATGCGCTTCGCCTATATCAAATACGATAAGCCGAAGGGTTGATGCCCTAGCCGGCCAAAGATGGCTCCGTGGGCAGAGGATTTGCCCGAGCCGCAACCTCCATGCCGCGCTTGCGCCGCTTGAGCCACCTGTTTAATGGTGCGCGGCTACGGCGCTGGTCCTTTTAGGGTTCGGCGTCCCCGCCTAATGCCGCGCTCAAACCGATTTGTCCCATGGCTGAACTGAAGATCAAAGGCGTCACCATCGTCGAGACCTTCGCCGAGGCCTTTCCCATGGTCGGCACGCGGATCATCATCACCGCGCCTTCGCTCGAATGGGCGCTGATCGCCGCCCGCACCATGACCGGCTTCGCCACCTCGGTGATCGCCTGCGGCGCCGAGGCCGGCATCGAACGCACTCTGTCGCCCGACGAGACGTTGGATGGTCGCCCTGGCGTCGCCGTGCTGCTGTTCACCATGGACAGCGACAAGCTGCAACGGCAGTTGCGCAATCGCGTTGGCCAATGCGTGCTGACCAGCCCCGGCTCGGCCTGCTTCGCCGGGCTCGAAGGCGAGAAGAAGCTGAAGCTCGGCGCCTCGCTCAGGTTTTTCGGCGACGGCTGGCAGATGTCGAAGCTGGTGGCGGGGAGACGTTTCTGGCGCATCCCGGTGATGGACGGCGAGTTTCTTTGCGAGGCGACGACCGGCCTGACCAAGAAGGCGGTCGGCGGCGGCAATCTGCTCGTGCTCGGCAAGTCACATGCTGCCGTGCTGGCCGCCTGCGAACGCGCCGTGCGGGCCATCGATGAGGTCGAGGGCGTGATCACGCCCTTCCCGGGCGGCATCGTG
>JBAUOI010000318.1:0-3438 GCA_049579665.1 Methyloceanibacter sp. | reverse complement strand
CCCAAACCCAGACCTGGCAGGAACGCCGGTCGAGCCATACTAAGGCCTCGGCTCGCGGTTTCCGACTCCGGCTTTTGCCCTATTGGCTGGCCCAGACGATGCGCGCCATCCAGTCGATGCGGTCCACCGGAAAGACCAGATTGGCGTGGGCCGGATTGAACGAGGCAAGCTCCACCGTCTTCGCCGTGCGCCGCACCAGGATCTTCGCCATCACCTCGCCGTCCGTCGTGCGCAGAACGATGCGGTCGCCTTTGCGCGGCGCGGAGTTCGGCGAGACGATGAGAATATCCCCGTCGCGGTAAAGCGGCTGCATGGAGTCGCCCGTGACTTCGAGCGCGTAGGCGTTCTCGTCTTCGACCTTGGGAAAGCGAATCTGATCCCAGCCTTGGCCCACGGGGAAGCCGCCATCGTCGAAGAAGCCGCCGCCGCCGGCTTGGGTGAGGCCGATCAGCGGGATCGGCTGCGCGGCGCGCGGTTCGGCGGTGATCAGTGCGGTGAAATCCTCGAAGCTTGCGCCCGTCGCCTCGAGCACCTTGGCGATGCTTTCGGTCGTTGGCCAGCGCTGACGCCCCTCGCCGGTGACGCGCTTCGACTTGTTGAACGAGGTGGGATCGAGTCCGGCGCGCTTGGCGAGCCCCGACGCCGAAAGGCTATAGCGCCGCGCGAGCGCGTCGATGGCGTTCCATACCCTGGTATGGGTGAGCCTGTTCAGGGGAAGCGACCCCGTTGCCTGAGATGATCACGAATCGGAATTTATGCCTATGGTGGGAATTATGGCTTATTTCCGAAGCTTGTCTACCGCATTTCGATTGTACGGTCCCGTACCTTCAATCGGCGTTGCAGTCTCCCGGAAAGCCGCTCGGCCCACGATGTCAAAGCACCAGCTTTGAGGAGGGCCCGATGGACTACATCAACGAAGCGAAGAAATTCATCAAGCGCGCTCAAGACGCCTCGCATCCCGAGGTGATCAATCAGCATCTGGCGATGGCCGACTGGTATCTCGGCGAGGCGATCAAGGAGCGCGACGAAGCCGACACCAGGGGCCCGCAGAGAGTCGATTTCAAGATCTCGGGGCTTCCGCCCATGAAGGCATAACCCGCCGAAGAGCGTCGGCTTCCTTGTTGAGGGACCAGGCTCCGGCTAGTCTCCGCCGGAGCCATGGCAGAGCCTGTCTATAAAGTCCTGAGCGAGGCCGCCTTCGAAGCGGCCTGGGCTGCGGGACGTTTCCATGGCTCGGCCGACGATGCCCGCGACGGCTTCATCCACCTCTCGGCCGGCCATCAGCTTGCGGGAACGCTCGCCGCGCATTTCCCCGGGCACCGCGATCTTGTTCTTGTCGCGCTCGATGCCGAACGGCTCGGGCCTTCCTTGAAATGGGAGCCATCGCGCGGCGGCGCGCTGTTCCCGCATCTCTACGCGCCGCTCGATCTTGCCGCCATGCTTTGGGTCGAGCCGCTCCCTCTTGGCCCGGACGGTAAGCATCAGCTTCCCACGGCGCTTAACCTCTCCCCAACGGGGAGAGGTCGGCGCGCTTGCACGGAAAGTCCTCTCCCCAATGGGGAGAGGAGAAGACGCCTGCCATGAGCTGGCTGTTCGGCATGGGCCAGAGCCTTCTGCTCGCGCTGCCGCCGGAGCGGGCGCACGATCTCGCCGTCAAGTCGCTCGAGCTTGGTGCTTATCCGCGCGCCGGCGCGCCGGACGATCAGCGCCTCGGGCAGCGCTTGTTCGGCCTCGATTTTCCCAATCCGCTCGGCATGGCGGCGGGCTTCGACAAAAATGCGCGCGTGCCGCGCGAGCTTCTCGCGATGGGCTTCGGCTTCGTCGAGGTCGGCACGCTGACGCCGCGCGCGCAAGGAGGCAATCCGGCGCCGCGCATGTTCCGCTCGGTCGTGGACCGCGCCGTCATCAACCGGCTCGGCTTCAACAATGACGGCCAGGACGCGGCGCTCGCCCGGCTGAAGGACCGGCCGCGTGGGATCGTCGGCATCAATCTCGGCGCTGGGCGCGAGAGCGCCGACCGCATCGGCGACTATGTCGCGGGCATCAAGCGCATGGCTCCGGTGGCGAGCTATTTCACCATCAACATTTCCTCGCCCAATACGCCGGGCTTGCGCGATCTCCAGGCGCCCGAGGCGCTCGATGCGCTGCTCGCCCGCGTGCAGGACGCGCGCACCGCTCTCAAGGGCAAGGTGCCGCCGCTCCTCGTCAAGCTCGCGCCCGATCTCGCCGACGCCGACTTGCCTGAAATCTTGTGCGTTATCCTCAGCCACGGCGCCGATGGCATTGTGGTGACGAACACGACGCTGGCGCGCGAGGGCTTGCGTGACCATGGTTTCGCCAAGGAGAGCGGCGGATTGTCTGGGCGGCCGCTGTTCGCCCGGTCGACGCGGATGCTGGCGCGGGTCTATCAGATCACGCAAGGCAAGCTGCCGCTGATCGGCGTCGGCGGCATCGATTCCGGCGAGGCGGCGCTCGCCAAGATCGGGGCCGGCGCGTCGCTGCTCCAGCTCTATACTGGGCTCGTGTTCGAAGGGCCGGGACTGGTCGACCGCATCAAGCAAACTCTTGTCGCGGCGATGGCGAGTGCAAGCGCTCAAGACTTGAAGCCTTTGATTGGCGCCCGCGCCAATGAATGGGCAAGTTATGACCTACAAAAAAGCTGACCTCGTCATGCCCGTCTTTATGCCGGGCATCCACGTCTTGGCACCGAAATTCGTGGTTGGCCGGGACAAGCCCCGCCATGACAATAGGCTGGTGTGGACCCAAGCCACATGAGCATCACCATCTATCACAATCCGCGCTGCTCGAAGTCGCGCGAGACGCTCAAGCTCATCGAAGCGCGCGGGCTCGAGCCCAAGGTCGTGGACTATCTGAACACCCCGCCATCGGCGGCGGAGCTGAAGGCCATCCTCAAGAAGCTCGGGCTCAAGGCCGGCGCCATCGTGCGCAAAGGCGAACCGCTTTACGCCGAGCTTGGCTTGAAGGACCGCAAGTTGGGCGAGGATGCGCTGATCGCGGTCTTGGTGGCGAACCCGATCCTGATCGAGCGGCCGATCGTGGTGGCCGGCGGCAAGGCGGCGATCGGCAGACCGCCGGAGAAGGTGCTGGAGATCCTCTAGGCTTCGCGGTTGCGCGAGCTTGGGTCCACCAGGTCGCCGCCGGTGCGACCCAGGGATTTCAACACGCGCATCACGATCCAGACCGGGAAGACGATGACGGCGCCGAGCAGGAAGTAGCGGAAGGCCTTCTCTATCGCGGCAAAGCCCATGTCGTAGATGCGCTCGACCAGGCGCCTCAGGCTGTCGATCAGCTCGAACGGGCTGAAGCCGAGTGCCGCGAGCACGACGCCCACGATCAGCGATAGGATCGCCAGCCTGAGCAGAACCAGCGCCGGATTGCCGCCAAAAAACCGTTCCATCTGTCAGCTCTCCCTTTCGC
>JBAUOI010000317.1:0-9464 GCA_049579665.1 Methyloceanibacter sp. | reverse complement strand
AGTTCACGCCGAACGCCTTGGCCCTTTCGAGCTTGGCCTCTTCCTCATTCGGCTTCTCGCTCACCCACGGTTTCAGGGGAACATCGGCGAGACCATCGAGGCGCGGCTCGGCGCCGGAGTCGGGAGGAGTGGATGCGGGCTTTGCCGGTTCTTCGACAGGCGTTTGCTTTTCCGGTTCGGCCGGCGCGGTGATCTTGGCGATGAAGCTCTCACCGCCAGCAAACGCGGCGACGCTCGGCAAGGCTTCACTCTCGCCGCCCTTATCCGCAAAGCGGACGAGGAGCACGCCAGGAATTCCGATCGTCCCCGCGCCAAACACGAGGACCGCCTCGAACGCGGCCAAACCCGCAACTAACGCAAAACTTATAGTACGAGCGCCACGGTGGTTGCTACCAGCACGCATGGTTACCCGCAAAACGCCGCAATAGCCGCGCGGACAGATTCCGCGCGATGTCCCAGTGTAGCTATATCGGCCGCTAAGGGAAGGGCCACGTCGACCCAGTCCGACCGGCCAAAGACACGGCCCGGTGGATAATGGGGATAAGCCTCCCGCGCCCTGATGCGCCGGGGCGGCCCTCATGTATGCTCTGAGTGTGAGCGGAACGGATGTGGAAGGCGCCGACGGAGAAATCCGGCGGCTCCGGGAAGCAAACGGGAAGTTCACGGGGCAAGGCAAGCCCGCGGTCGCTCATTGCCATGGGCGGCTAAAGGCGGAGGGGTGAGTAAGCGCAACGTGCCACGGTCTGGCGGCTTCGCCGCAATACCGTGAGGTGGAGTCGACGGGGTACGGCGCGCTGCAAGTCCCACCGCTATTTGGCTTCAACCCGGCCAGGGCGGGAGCCACGTCGTAGCAACGCGACGTAAAACAAGGACCGTGGTCGGATCACGCCGCCGCTTCATGGGCAACCATGAGGCCGAGCGCGTGACAAGAGAGACCGAAAGGTCTCTCGCGGTTGCCGGACTGATCGTCCCGAACGGGCGTGAGGCTCGACATTCGCACAGGGAGGCGGGGCCCCAAAGCTCCGCCTTTCCTGTTTTTGGCGCCCCGTTTCCGCCCCGCTCTCGCCTCTTTACCGCATCTCCACCACGGCTAAGATCGCCGCGCCATGCGAGGGACGATCCAAAGTCGCGCGACTTACGCTGTTGCCGTCGCCGCCACGCTGTTCGCAGGCGCACTTTCGGCCTGTAGCACGGTCGATTCCTTGGCGAACAAGGATCCCGAGCAGGAGGCGCGCAATATCGCGTTGGACGATCCTCTGGCCCGGCCAACACAAGTCGCATGGACCTCGGCGCGAGCCAGCCATTGCGGCTTCATCTTCGATCCCGCTCAACTCAGAGCCAACTACATGGCGGCAGAGATGCAAGCCGGCAACACGCCGGAGCAGATGGAGAAGATCGAGCGCGCTTACGACTTCACGCTCCAATCGGTGACGGCGACCATCAGGGATGACCTGCGCTATTGCAGCCAGGAGCGGACGGCGGCGATCAGGAAAGACCTCAATCGCTATCTGGCCGGAGACTATACGCCCTCGGCGCGCATGGCCCGCTAGCGCTTCGGCTTGGGCTTGGGAAGCGGCGGCAGCGGCGAATAGGCCGGCGCCGCTTTGGCGGGCGCAGTCATCTCGACCCTGATCGCGTTGGCGAGCTTCATCAGCGACGCCTCATCCCCCTCGCCCGCGAGGAGATAGGCTATGCCGGCTTGCGACCACGCCACGCCGCCAAGCGCGCCGTAACGCTTGAACGAAGGCGCGGCGGTCTCCTCGCCCTTCCTCGCATAGAGCGCGAGCGGCGCGCCGCTTGAGCCGAGATAAAGAAGCTGCGCCAGAGGCTCGTTGCCGGCGCGCAGGAGCTGCGCCCGCATGAAACGCAATCCTTGGTCGGAGAGGTCGGGCACGGCGAGATTGGAGCCGACGGCTTGCGCGAGCTGGAAGGCGACAAGGTCGCGATTGCCTTGACTGTCGAGACCCACTTCCAGGCCCGCGCGGCTCAGCAGAGCGTGCGCCCGCGCGGCATCCTCCTGCCAAGTCGGCGGGATGCTGCCGACATAGTCAGGGTCGGCGGCGCCAGACGATTGCAGCGAGAATTCAGGAGCGCTGAGAGGCCAGCCAAAGCCCGCAAGCATCATGAGGAACGCCGCGACCAGCCCGGCCGAAGCGATGCTGACTTTGGCGAGCGTCGACCAGGCGATGAAAAGACCGGGGGGATGGGCTGCGGGCCTGGCCGCGGCATCCGCTTCTTCGCCGGCAAGGATGGCTTCGAAGGCCGCTTCGAGCCGGCCGTGAGCACGCCTCAAAGCCGTGACGCGCCTGGCGATGACATCGTCTTGTTCGAGCACCTTCTCGACGGCCTGCGTCTGCTTGCGCGCGAGCTGTCCGTCGACATAGGCCACCAGCAATTCGTCGCTAAGTTCGGTCATGAGACAGTGTCTGGATAGAGCGTTTCGACGGTAGCGCTCGCGGGTCCAAGCTCGCGCGCGCTCAAGCGATCGGCAAGATTGGCGCTGACCCGCACCAGTCGCGCGCTGATCGTATCGGCCGGCACGTCGAGAACGCGCCCGGCGTCGATGTGGTCGAAGCGCTCGGCATAGACCAGAAGCAAGGTAAGCCGTTGCTGCGGCGGCAGGTTGCATAGGAAGCTCGTCGTGAAATCATCCAAGGGCGCACCATCCTCTTGGTGGAAGAGCTGCGCGAAACTCGCATCGTCGGCCTTGGCTTGACCCATCGGATCGGCATGGCCGCGCAGCTCGGCGAGCCAAAGCCGGTAGATCTCGGCGAAGGCCCAGCGATCGAGCGCGGTGCCACGCTGATAACGGTGCTGATCGGCAAGCATGAGCTGAAGCGCCCGGCGCAGCAGCGCCGTACCCTCTTTACGTGCGCCCACGAGAAGATCGGCAAAGCGTTTCAGCCGCGGCAGCATCGCAATGAGGCCGGGCCTGATGGAATCGTGGAATTCCTCTGCCTGCACTGACGTCGTCCCCCCGCCGCTTGGGTGAGTGCTGGCTGCGCCGGGAACACCCCTCGCGAATCAAGAGGATAGCATATTTGGCGGAACCCCAGGACCGCGGACCCCTGTGAACTGCGACAAAAAGCGCTTGCGTCCTGCGGCAAGCTGCCCAATCCTTGCGCAAAAGCGGGGATAATGCCCAATGTCGGTCGTGCCCCACCGCTCCGATAAGCTGGAGTCGCAGGCCGCTCCACCGGCGCGCCAGCGCGCGATGAATATTGCCGCGAGCATGGCCGAGCGGATCGCCAAGCTTGCCGACAAGACTGCGACCCAAACCAAGAGCGCGACAACGACGGCGGTCGAGGCTAGCAAGACCGGGCTCGCTCGCGCCGCAGAGATCGGGCGCGAAAGCGTGCTGCCCGAGATCGAACGCAGAGGCAGCAAGCTCAAAGAGCGCACCCGCCCCGATCGGTTGAAGCAGGACTACAAGAATTATCTCTTTTGGCTGCACGAACGCGTGCTCGATCCGCCAATCGAGACATTGTTCTTCAAATCGACAAAAGATCCCGTGCCGCTCGCCGGGTTGACCATTCGCGGCAGCAATCGCGAATATGGTCACGACTACCGGCCGACGCCCTGCGCGCTATTCGACTGGACGGTCGCGGCCATCAAATACGATCTGTCGCGGCTCACCTTCGTCGACTACGGCGCGGGCAAGGGACGCGTGCTGCTGCTCGCCTCACAGCATCCCTTTCACGCTGTCGGCGGCATCGAGTTCGCCGAGGAACTGCATGACGACGCGATCATGAACATCGCGCAATTCCCACGCAGCCGCATGAAATGCCGCAACGTGGAGTGCGTGCTCGACGACGCGAGCCAGGTGGGCCCGCCCGGCGGCGAGGCGGTGCACTATTTCTTCAATCCGTTCTCGCGGGAGGTGTTCGCCGAGGTCCTGCACAATATCGTCGTGTCGTATCGGCAGCGGCCGCGACGGCTCTATCTCATTCTCGTCGAGCCGGTGGCGACCGACCTGATCGACAATAGCGGGGTATTCCAGCGGCTCGAGCTTCCGCTCATCGAGCGCAGCAAGGTGCGCCTGCTCAGCCCCTACGAGGTGGCGATCTACCGCTCGCTGGCCTGAGCCCCGAGTTGCGTTGATCTCACTTCACGCCAAGCTTCTTCTGCAAGCTCGACGAGGAGGTGGTGTACTGGAAGATCAGCTTCTTGTCGGGATAGACATATTTGTGCGCCTGCTGTGCCATCAGCGCCGCCTCGTGGAAGCCCGACAGAATGAGCTTCAACTTGCCCGGATAGGTGTTGATGTCGCCGATGGCGAAGATGCCCCGCTCGCTTGTCTCGAACTTCGCCGTGTCAACGGGAATCAGATTCTCTTCAAGATTGAGTCCCCAATCGGCGACCGGGCCGAGCTTCATGGTGAGGCCGAAAAACGGCAGCATGACCTCGGCCGGCTGCTCGAAGGTGGCACCGTCGGCGCCCTTCACCGTCACCGAGCGGAGCTTACCGCCCTCCCCGTGCAACTCGGTGACCTGACCGAGCTTGAAGCTGACGTCGCCCTGCTCGACGAGGGCGAGCATCTTCTGCACCGACGCGGGCGCCGCGCGGAACTCAGAGCGGCGGTGCAGCAGCGTCAGCGACTTGGCGACCGGCTGCAAGTTCAAGGTCCAATCGAGCGCGCTGTCGCCGCCGCCGACGATCAGCACGTCGCGACCCCTGAAATGCTCCATCTTGCGCACTGAATAGAACACCGAGGTGCCTTCATATTGCTCGATGCCGGGAAGCGGCGGCCGCTTCGGCGTGAAGGATCCGCCGCCGGCGGCGACCACCACCACCTTGGCCTCCAACACAGTGTCGGCATCGGTCTTGAGTCTGAAGCCGCCGTCGATGCGCTCCAGCGTCTCGACGCGCTGATTGAAATGGAAGGCGGCGCCGAACGGCTTGATCTGATCCATCAGCCGATCGGTCAACTCTTGACCAGTGACCACCGTCAGCCCGGGGACATCGTAGATCGGCTTCTCGGGATAAAGCTCGGTGCATTGCCCGCCGGCGCGATCGAGAATGTCGATGACATGGCATTTGATGTCGACCAGGCCGAGCTCGAACACGGCAAAGAGACCGACGGGGCCGCCGCCCACAATGACTGCATCTGTCTTGATGACTTCGGACATTGGTGTCTCAGAATTGCTTGTCGGGAATGCGGACCACGAGGCCATCGAGCGCCTCGTTCACCTTGATCTGGCAGGAGAGGCGGCTCGCCGGCCTGATGTCGAAGGCGAAATCGAGCATGTCCTCCTCCATCTGCTCAGGCGTCCCAGTCGCCTCACGCCAGGCGTCATCGACATAGACGTGGCAGGTGGCGCAGGCGCAGGCGCCGCCGCATTCGGCGGCGATGCCCGGGATCGAATTCTTCACCGCGGCCTCCATCACCGTCATGCCGGGCTCCGCCTCGACAACGCGTTCCGTCCCGTCGTTCTGTATAAAGGTGATCCTGGCACTGACATTGGCGGGCTTCGATAGGTTCTTCCGATCTTGGGGACCGGGCAGCGGGAGGCTCGCGCCCGACGAAAGAAGGCGCGAGAAGGGGTGCCCGCTCGCGGCCCGTGCTCTATAGGGCAATTGACAGTGAGACTCCAGTGCCTTCGAAGGACACGGTATTGCGGAGTTTGGCCGCTTCAGCGATCCTCGAGCAGCGCGCCGATATAGCTCTCCGCCTCGCGCACCGAGGACTCGATCTCGCGCAGGCGAAGTGCCCTCGCCTCGGACGACGCCTCGCTCGACAGCGCCTCGGCGTTTGCGGCAGCAGCGGCGGTGCGCCAGGCACCGATCGCGGTTGCCGAACCTTTGAGCGAGTGGGCGGCGTCCTTCCAGTCCTTGTCGGACCGGGCCGCGTGCAGCCGCTCGATATAGATCGAGGATTGGCTACAGAAGAGCTCCAGAACTTCGCGCTCGAGCGCGCGCTCGCCCAGCGTGTAACGCGAAAGATGTACAAGATCGACCGGCCTTGAAGAGGTCTTGCGCCCCTCCTCGGCGTGCGGAACATCATCCCAAACGGCCAATTCGCTGGTCATGAGGTCCTATTCTCCCTCGTTTTTCCCGGGTCTCACTTGCTCACTAGCAGAGGTCTCAGGACGCTTTTTGGGTACCGAAAGGGAGGCCGCGTGGCGATTATGTGACGGCCTGGCGCGGGTGACCCCTGTTACCTTCTTGCAACCAATGCCGTCCCTCTTAGCCGATTCGTGCCCGTAAGGCACGAGAATCCATAAGCAATATTAAAGCCTTAGAGCGCGTCAACCATAACCGCCGATTAAACTTTTTTTAGCCCTAAAAATTCGTTAACGATTACAGGACAGGGGGAAATGCGTCGGGAGCCCTTCCGGGTTGTCTTTTGTCCGGATTCCAGGGCCGTTCCACTATGACGCTCCGCGCCGCTGCTGGTGGGTCTCGAGTAGCAAGGCGCGCAAATTCTCTCATGAGTTTTCGTCGGTTGCGAGGGACGCGTGATGGCGCAAGAGCAAGCGAAGTCTGGAAGCGCGGCAGCGGGGGCCAAGGAGCAAAAGCCTCTTGATGCGATGACCCGATCCCGAGACGAAAAGTCCGGCGATGAGCGGGGTCCCGAACTCCCGAAGCGAACCTCCCTGGCGGAACGGCTGAAAGCCGAGCAGCGGAAGCGCGAGGGCATTGTCGAGCCGAAACGCGATGAGCCGCCGAAGGCGCCTCAGGAGACGAGCGCCCCGAAACCTCCATTGGAATTCGCCGAAGCTCCCGGCCCGAGCGCCGCTCCCACGCCGCCCCGTCAATTCGTGCGCACCAAGCGCCCCGCCGGCCCTCCCCCGCAGCGCCGCCTCGCCACGCCGGCCAATGACGACGTTCCCTCGATCGGCGGGCTGATCTTCGCGCTTCAGCAAAGGCCTTCGCGCACGCCCTTCCTGATCGCGCTTGCCGCTTCAGCCGTCTGGTTCATCGTGGGCGGCTTTTTCGCCTTCGGCTTGATTTCGACCCAAGTCGCCTCCAACGGAATGTCGGGCCTGCTCGGCAGCGCCTCCGCGCTCACCGCCGCCGTCGCCATTCTCGTGCCGATCGTCATCTTCTGGTTCCTGGCGCTGCTCGTCTGGCGCGCGCAGGAGCTTCGCCTCATGGCCTCGGCCATGACGGAGGTCGCGGTCAGGCTCGCCGAGCCGGACAGGCTCGCCGAGCAGTCGGTCGCCTCGGTCGGGCAGACCATTCGGCGCCAGGTCGCCGCCATGAACGACGCCATCTCCCGCGCCATCGGCCGGGCGAGCGAGCTCGAAGCCATGGTGCATAGCGAGGTCGCCGCGCTCGAGCGCTCCTATGGCGAAAACGAAATCCGCGTGCGCGGCCTGATCGGCGAGCTCGCCACCGAGCGCGAGGCGCTCGCCAACAACAGCGCGCGGGTCAGCGAAGCCTTGAAGGGCGTCGGCCAGCAAGTCGCCCGCGACATCGCCACCGCGTCAAGCTCGATCGACAAGAAGCTTTCCGAGCGCGGCATTCAGCTGACCGAGCTGCTCGTCGCTCGCTCAAGCGAAGCCGCCGAGCAAGTGCACAAAGCACAGAACCGCGTCGCCGAAGCCGTGCCCGGCCTGCTCGAGCGTTTGAGCAAGGAGCAGGGGCGCCTGTCGCAGGTGATCGAAGGGGCGACGCAGAACCTCGCCGCGCTGGAGAGCGTGGTGGTGCAGCGGACCTCCGCCCTCGACAAGACCATGAAGGAGCGCACCGAAGCGTTGCACACCACGGTCGCGACCCGCATCAAGGGGCTCGAGACATCCGTCGCGCAAGGCGCGATCCTGCTCGACAAGACGTTGAAGGACCGTACCGAGGCCTTCACCGCCTCGATCGGCCAGAGCGCCGACGCGCTCAATGCCACGTTGAAGGACCGCACCGAGGGCTTCACCAGCCTCCTCTCTCAGGGCGCGGTCCTGATGGACAACACCCTGAAGCAGCGCACCGAGACGCTGACGGCGACGATCGGCCAAGGCGCCGTGCTGTTCGACAATACCCTGAAGCAGCGCACCGACGCGCTGGCGACCACCATCGGTCAGGGCGCGCAGACGCTCGACAAGACGTTGAAGGACCGCACCGAGGTGTTTGCCGCGACGGTCGGTCAGGGCGCGGGCATTCTCGACAGGACGATGAAGGACCGCACCGAGGCCTTCACCAATCTCGTCTCGCAGGGCGCCGTCGTTCTCGACAAGACGCTGCAAGAGCGGACCAATGCGCTCGCGACCGCGATCGGTCAGGGCGCCGACGCGCTCAACAAGACGCTCGCCGACCGCACCGGCCAGTTCAACGCGGTCATCGATCAGAAAGCAGCGCTGCTGGACCGTGCACTGGTCGAGCGGGCCGCCGGCTTCGTCGTGGCCGTGGACCAGCGGGCTTCGGCCATGGACAAGTCGCTGCAAGACCGCACGGCCCAGTTCATCGCCGCGATCAATCAGGGCGCCATCGTGCTCGACAAGACTCTGGCCGAACGCTCCGAGAGCTTCACCAACTCGCTGTTCCAGCGGGTGAAGGCGCTCGAAACCGCCATCAGCCAGCAGACCGGGTCACTCGATAAGACCATGACCGAGCGGGCGCAGGCCGTCATCATCGCGCTGGCCGAGCGGCTGAAGGCGATCGACATGACCTTCAATCAGCGCGCGGTCGAGACCGACAGGATGCTCGGCGAACACGCGCGCGCGACCGCCGAGACCTTCGGCCAGCAGACAGCGCAGCTCAACCAGGTGCTCGCCAACAACTCGGCGATCATGCAGCAGACCGCGAACCAGGTCGGCACGCAGTCGAAAGAGGCCGTCTCGATCCTCACCAGCCAAACCCAGACGCTGCGCGAGGTGTCACGCGGGCTGCTCGACCAGATCCACGGTCTCACCCAGCGCTTCGAGAATCAGGGTCAGGCCATTCTCACCGCCGCCAAGGCGCTCGACTCGTCCAACACCAAGATCGACTCGATCCTGGAAGGCCGCCATCAAGCGATCATCGCGCTGCTGCACACGGTGAACACCAAGGCGGCAGACCTCGACAACATGATGCGCTCCTATGCCGGCATGATGGAAAACGCCATGACCCAGGCGGAGCAGCGGGCGAAGCAAGTCGGTACCGCGCTCGCCCGCGACACCGCCGGTCAGGCGCAAGCCGCGCTCCAGCAGATCGAGCGCCTGCGCGACGAGGCGCAAGCCCATACCCAGCGCGCGGTCGGCGACCTCAAGTCGAGCTTCGAGACTGTCATCACCCAGATCGGGCGGCAGCTCGAGCAGATGCGCGGCCAGTTCGACAATACCTCGCGCGGCATGCGCGAGACGGCGCAGAAGACGGCAAGCGATCTGGACAGCCTACGTCAGGAGATGCAGAAGCGGATGGAAGGCCTGCCGCAGCAGACGGCGCAGGCGACAGCTGCAATCCGCAAGGCGCTATCCGATCAGCTCAAGGAAATCGAGGCAATCACGCCGGTGCTGACGCGGCCGCAAATTCCGAGCGGCGCCGCGGAACCC
>JBAUOI010000316.1:0-1615 GCA_049579665.1 Methyloceanibacter sp. | reverse complement strand
CGCTTATCCCGTGGATCGGTGTGATGGCCGCCGGCTATCTGCTCGGCCCGGTGATGCAGCTTGAGCGAGCGTCAAGGCAGCGTTTCTTGTTCAGGCTCGGCGCGGCTGTCACGCTAGGCTTCATCGTTCTCCGCGCTACCAATCTTTATGGCGATCCGGCCCCGTGGACAGTTCAGGAGACATGGCTTTCGACCCTGCTATCCTTTCTCAACTGCGAAAAATATCCACCCTCGCTACTCTATCTGATGATGACGCTCGGGCCTGCGCTAATGCTGCTCGCTTGCTTCGAGCACACGCGGGGCACTTTCGCGCGCTTGCTTGCCACGTTCGGACAAGTTCCGTTCTTCTATTATGTTGTCCACCTCTATTTGATCCACGGGCTCGCCGTCGCCATGGGACTCGCCATGACCGGCACCCTTATGAGAACTCCTTCCATTGGCCTAAGTCTCGCGGGCATCTATCTCGTCTGGCTCCTGGTGATCGTCCTGCTCTATCCGATTTGCCGCTGGTTCGCTGAGCTGAAGAAGACCGGCAGGGGAGGCTGGTGGAGCTATCTGTGACCGATGTCGATGGCTCTCGAGCCCGAAAAGCGACGCGCACCCGGACGTCCGCTTTGGGTCAAAAGCTGACATACGGACAAGTCCATTGGACGGCGCATCCAAGTCAGCATTTGGCTATCGGTTTATGAGTGCAGCGCATTACCCAGGTTTTCTGCGGATTTCGCCGCCCTTAGGTAAGACCTAAGGTAAGACGGGACAGCGAGCTAGCGCAGCCTAACCCCGCCCTTGGTGAAGACAATTCCCGCCTTCTCTAGCGCTTGCGCATGGCAGCAATCGTCTCAGGGCCGCCCGCGTAACGCTCCGTCTCAACGTTGTTGACCGTGTTGTGGTGGATGCCAGCCGCAGTTGGCAGCGATCGGCATGCGAAAACCAGGTCAGCGGTCGATAACACCTAGCTTTCGGCAGCAGCGTAAGAGTCGTTGGACATGACGCCGCTTGATCGAGGTCGATCCCCTCTCCTGTTCGATGAAAGCGATATCGTCCTCGTAGTCGAGATCTAGACGTCCGAGCCAACATTTGTCGATCAGCGAGGCCACATCGAATCCTTCGATCGTGGGCACGTATTCCGCACCCTCGCGCAGCTCAACGAGTTTTTGACGCTGTCGTGTGGTCAGGGCATCGCTGCCATACTCAGCTACAAGTCCCTCCAAGAAGTCGCGCTCCCACTCCGTCCAGTCCTCTGCGCTCGCCAGAAGGCGGCGAGCCACCGCGCGGACCCGTACCGGATCACGACCGAGTGCAAGCAGCTCCTTGTATGAGCCCATTAGAATGGCTCCCTAGGGCGCGTCCGAATGCACGGTTGCTCTGCCGCTAAATCAATCCCGCTAGTGGTCGCGCGGGAGGTCAACGGCATGAGAACGTCCGTTAATGTCACTTTTTGGACATCCCACCCGCTCCGACGAATGTCCGCTTGCCCCCACCCACCCGCCATCTCTAGCGCCTTGCGCATGGCAAGGGCGTTGGCTTCGGTCGGCGTCCTTCTGTTTAGTGGGCGATGAGATGGCGGAGGTCGGGATGCTGCAAGAGCACCTCCGCAAGGCGTGTTGAATCAGGGC
>JBAUOI010000315.1:0-1527 GCA_049579665.1 Methyloceanibacter sp. | reverse complement strand
GCTGACGCCTCTTCGGAAGGCGGCTTCCTCGGCATTGGAGGCGTACAGGTCAGTGATGCCGAGAAGGCCACACTCGCCGACATATCCAAGGCGCTCGCTACGAGGGCCTAACTTCGCGGCGTAAATGGGAGAGTCCTGCGATCCTGCTGGACTCTCCCATACGGCGGCCGGTTACCGTTACGTCAACGTTGTGCGGCACTGAAACGGTCGAGCACTTCTTGCAGACTGTCGAGCTGGTCTTGCTTGATTCTGTGACCGAGCTCGAGCCGATCGCCAAAGACTGCTGAGCCCATCCCATCAGCCAAAGTCGCCGGTTTCAACTGGCCGCTCTTGCCACTGAGCAGGTCCCGCAAGATTTGGCCGAAGATGTCTCCCATGGGGGTCTGCGTTTGACCAGCAGGGCCAGCTTGTCCAGGAATGCCAATCTCGATGGGACCAACCACAACCGGCTTGAGGCGCCCTTCTTCAATCGCCTTTGCAAACTCACGCATGATTTGAGCGAGGATGTCGCCGCCCGGAGCAATTTGACCACCGTTGCCCGTCGGGGCTGGGCTCTGTTGGTCACCCGCAGGAATCTGATAGCCGGGTCCCGGGCCGAGCTTATCGCGCAGACTACCGTCCTGCTTCGGTGCGGTCTGAGGAGCTGAAGGAGTGGGAGCGGACTCCGGTGATCCTTGTCTAAAGATTTGCCGCAGGATGTCACCGAGTCCACCGCCTACGTCCGGTGTCGGTTGGGGTGCCGGCGCGGAGGGGGCGGCCTTGCCGGGCCCACTCCTCATCAGGCTAGAGATGATAATTCTGGCAAGCACCGGCAGCAGCTTCTTCAAGATAGTCGAACTGATGCCTGACAATTGTTGTGCTTGATCGGCGATGGCACGACTCGCGTCTGGCGAGACAAACACCCGGGATAAGGCGGCATTGCCGGCAGCACGTCCCTCGCGCGAGAACGCAACCTGTGGGTCGTCATACATCGCGTGAAGGTCAGGCTGTGCGCCCATCACGGCAAGCAGATTGCCAAGGCCTTCAGGAGTGGCAGTCGTTCGCTTAAGGCCCATCGAGATCGCAGGCAGCAGCGATGCCACCGCGAGCTGGGTTTGTTGTGGCGAAAGCCCAAATTCGCGACCAAGCTCGCTCATGGCTTCGCCGCTCTGAGCATCCGCAAGAATCTCATAAAGATTCGCCATCGGTCGTACTCCTCACTTAGCGCGGCGAACGGTCTGCTCGCTCCGCGCGATTACCGCAACAAATAGAGAACCAGCGTTAGGATGATGCTCACCACGATCGATGTCGCGATCGGGAAGTAAAAGGTGAACCCGCCGCCTGGACTTTCGTACTTGATGTCTCCCGGCAGGAGCGACATAGCAGACGTCTGATCGGTCCTCACGTTCGACCGCTTGCTGGACACATAAGAGACAAGCCCGAGCGCCAGCATGATGATAAGGGTTGTTATGAGGAACGTGAGCATCAGGACTCAACCAACTTTAAAATCATGCCGTCGATAGCACGTCGAGTTTCGATCGGATGGCG
>JBAUOI010000314.1:0-2618 GCA_049579665.1 Methyloceanibacter sp. | reverse complement strand
ATGTCAAAGCGCGGTCGTCGCCCGGCGCGGGCCCGGGGCCCGGGCCGGGGGCGCCCATCGGCGGCGGCGGCGCGCCATAATCGTCCTGTGCGACGGGAACGCCCTCCGCGCCATCGACCGGCTCCTCGACGGAAGAGCCCATGGGCTCCTGACCAGGCTTGAAGGCCTCCAAGATGGCCGTCTTGTCGCCAGGACCGGCTGGCAGGCCGGTCTTGTGATTGACGCGGACGAGCTTGATGCCCGACGGCGCGCGGAACGGC
Source organism: Methyloceanibacter sp. (assembly GCA_049579665.1). Lineage (GTDB taxonomy): Bacteria > Pseudomonadota > Alphaproteobacteria > Rhizobiales > Methyloligellaceae > Methyloceanibacter. The sequence goes on along the minus strand of JBAUOI010000314.1, from coordinate 2,358 downwards.
ACTGGCGGCACGTCCTTCAGTGCCTCCTTCAAAAAGTCACGGATGATCGGCGCGACCAGAGTACCGCCCGTCTCGCCATGACCCATGCTGGTCGGCTGGTCGTAGCCGAGATAGGCGCCGACGGCGAGGTCGGGGGTGAAGCCGACGAACCACGCATCCTTGTAGTCGTTGGTGGTGCCGGTCTTGCCCGCGATGGGCCGACCAAGCACTTTCAGCTTCTGCGCCGTGCCGCTCTGCACCACGCCTTCCATTATCGAGGTCATCTGGAACGCCGACATCGGGTCGAGGATCTGCTTGCGGTCGTCGACCAGCGCGGGCTCCTGCTGATTGCTCCATTCCCGCGCCGCGCAGGCCGAGCAGTCACGGGTATCGTGACGCCACACCGTGCGGCCGTAGCGATCCTGGATGCGGTCGACGAAGGTGGCTTTGATCTGCTTGCCCCCGTTGCAGAGCATGGAATAGCCGGTGACCATGCGCAGCAGCGTGGTTTCGCCGGCACCGAGCGCCATGGACAGCGCCGGCATCAAATTGTCGTAGACCCCGAAGCGGTTCGCGTATTCGGCGATGATCGGCATGCCCATCTCGTTGGCAAGCCGCACCGTCATCAGGTTGCGCGACTTCTCGATGCCGAAGCGCAAGGTCGAGGGTCCGGCGGCGGAACCCGCATCGTAGTTCTTCGGGCACCATTGCGGCATGCCTGCCCCCTGAGAGAGGCAAATCGGGCCGTCGACGATGATGCTCGACGGGGTGTAGCCGTTGTCGAGGGCGGTCGTGTAGATCAGGGGCTTGAACGAGGATCCCGGTTGGCGGCGCGCTTGCGTCGCACGGTCGAACTGGCTTTCGGCGAAGCTAAATCCACCGACGATGGCAAGCACGCGGCCCGTGTGCGGATCCATCGCCACGAGGGCGCCGCCGATCTGGGGCACCTGCTGTAGCGACCATTGGCCTTTCAATTCCTCCGGCGTTGCGCTCAAGCTGCCGTCCTCGGCGACCTTGGGCTCACGCGGCGCGACATAGATCACGTCGCCCGGCTTGAGCACGGCAGTCACCGATCCAGGCGCGCCACCGAGGCCCCCTTGCTTGAGCTTAGGCCGCGCCCATTTCACTTCCTCGAAAGGAATGACTCCGACCTCGCGCTCCTTCAGCAAGACACCGGCAGGCGTGCGACCGGGTCTTAAGCCAATCTTCGCCTGGTCCTTGGTGGCCTCGAGCACGACGGCGAGCCGCCATGGCGCGATGTCGCTCCACACCGGCATGGCGGCCAGCGTGGCGCCCCAATCGCCCTTGAGTTCGATCGTCTTCGCCGGACCGCGCCATCCGCCGCGTCGCCGATCGAAGCCGACAAAGCCGTCGATCAGCGCCTTGCGGGCGAGCTTCTGCAGCTGCGGGTCGAGTGTGGTGCGGACCGAGAGGCCGCCGCCATAAAGCTTGTCCTCGCCGAAGCGATCGAGAATCTCGCGGCGCACTTCCTCGGCGAAATATTCCGAGGCGAAGATCTTGGGTCCGATTTGCCGCTTGATCACGCCGAGCGGCTGCGCCTTGGCGGTCTCGCCTTCGTCCTTGGTGGCAAGGCCGTTCTCGACGATGCGGTCGATCACCCAGTTGCGGCGAGCCAACGCCCGGTCCGGGAACTTGAATGGATCGTAATTGGTCGGCGCCTTGGGAAGCGTCGCAAGATAGGCGCAATCGGCCAGGGTCAACTCGTTGAGCGCCTTGTCCCAATAGGACTGAGCGGCCGCTGCCACGCCATACGCGCCCACGCCGAGATAAATCTCGTTGAGGTAGAGTTCGAGGATCTGCTCCTTGGTGAAGGCGCGCTCGATGCGGATGGCGAGGATCGCCTCCTTCAGCTTGCGCTCAACCGTCTGGTCGCTGGTGAGCAGGAAGTTCTTGGCGACTTGCTGCGTGATAGTCGAGGCGCCGACCGCGCGCCGGCCGGACTGTAGATTGCTCATATTGGTGACGACGGCGCGGATGATGCCCTGCACGTCGAGGCCGCCATGCTGATAGAAATTCTTGTCCTCCGCCGAGATGAAGGCGTCGATGATACAGGCCGGGATCGCAGTGATTGGCACGTAGATGCGCCGCTCGCGGGAGAACTCCGCGATCAGCGCGCCGTCATTGGCGTGAATGCGGGTCATTACCGGCGGCTCGTATTTGGCGAGCACCTCGTAGTCGGGCAGCTCGCTCGACACCTTCCACAGCACGAAGGCCGCGGCGCCGGCGACCGCGATGAACACGATCATCGCGGCGGCGAACATGAAGCCGAGGAAGCGCAGGAAAAATCCGCCACGACGGCGGCGCCGCGTTTGCTCCGGCGGCTTGACTGCAGTGATATCCATGTTTTCGGACCCGTCC
>JBAUOI010000313.1:0-2109 GCA_049579665.1 Methyloceanibacter sp. | reverse complement strand
GGATTGAGCAGCTTCGAAGTCTCGGCCATGAAATGAACGCCGCCCTGGACGATAACTTCGGCGTCGGTCTTGGCCGCTTCGCGGGCAAGCTGAAGCGAGTCGCCGACCACGTCGGCGACGCAATGGAAGATCTCCGGCGTCATATAGTTGTGCGCCAGCACCACGGCGTTGCGCGCGCGCTTCAGTTCGTTGATGGCCTTGATGTAAGGGGCGAAGCCCGGCCATTCGATCGGCGGGATGACGCGCGATACGCGCTCGTAAAGATGCGCCGTCTCGCGCGCGACCTCTGGCGTATAGGCGAGGTCGGGCAGTATGTCGGGCGGGATGGCAATCTCCGCCTTGCGTGCTCTGATCGGCGTGCTTTCCTGAAGCCGTGTCATCGTACCCTTCCTCCCGTAACTTATAATGCTCATAATGAGTATATATGGGCCGTTAAAACATCCGGCGCAAGGCCGGCCCCAGAGCTATTCTCAATTGGAGTATAGGGGATCGAGGGGAGGGTTCAAAGGGGGCGGCATTGATCCAACGTTTATGAAGAGGTGTTGCCCATAGGCCGCAGCGCGGCCGAATTGGGACGGGAATTGGGCAAAACCTTGTGGCCCCGATGGCTATCTCCGACTAACCTGTGGCCGAGTAGTGCGAGGGGGTTACGGGGATGCGTGGACGTTTGTTGCTCGCCGCCCTAGCTGGGGCCGGACTAGTCCTCCTATGCGGCGGTTTGACGCTTCCGCCGGCTCATGCGCAAGACGACGCTGCCGCTGCCGCTGCCGCTGCCGCTGGCGCTGATGACCCGAATGCGGGCGGTGCCGATCCCGCCGACCAGCAAGCCGCACCCACCCCAGCCGCCGACACGGCCGAGCCTGCCGCTGCGCTCGCCGACGATGCCGCACAACCCTCGGCCGAAACGCAAACCGTCGCACCCGCCGATGTGGCTCCGCCTTCGCCCGATGCGACGCCTATCGTTGCGAGCATCCGTTCCAAGCTCCAAGACTCTGTTATTGCCAAGACGGCGAACGCGCAGGACCTCGCGGCGCTCGTGGCCTTCTATGGCGCGCGCAGCGATCCGGTCTGGATGACCGACATGGGCTTCTCGAGCGAAGCCCAGACCATCATCGACGAAGTATTGCGCGCCGATGATTGGGGACTCTCCAGCGCCGATTTCCAGCTCCCTTCCGCGGGCGATCTTCCGGACTCGCTCGACGACCAGGCCTTGAACGAAATCAAGCTCGACCTCGCCATTCTGAAATACGCGCGTTACGCGCGCGGCGGACGCACCGTTCCGGTCCAGCTGAACAAGCTCTACGGGATGGTTCCGAGCCTACGCGATCCGAAGACGGTTTTGACCGAGATCGCCGCCGCGCCCCAGCCCAGCGTCTATTTGTGCGGTTTGCATCCGAAGCATGTGCAGTTCGAGCGCTTGCATCAGGCGCTGCTCAAAGCCCGCGCCGAAGCCGAAGCCGGCGCCAAGCCCGCCAATATGCAGAAGATCGTCGTCAACATGGAGCGCTGGCGCTGGATGCCCGAAAATCTCGGGTCGCTGCACGTGTTGCTGAACGTTCCCGCCTTCACGGTGTTCGTCGCCAGGGATGGCAAAGCGATCTACCAGGACAAGATCGTCGTGGGAGAGTTGAAATACGCGACGCCGGTCTTCTCCGCCGATCTGAAATCCGTCGTGTTCAATCCTGAATGGACCGTGCCTCCCACCATCGTCAGGGAGAATTTGCTGCCGAAGCTGCGCGGTGGCGGTGGCCTGTTCGGCGGCAACACCTCGATCCTCAAGCAACATGGGCTCACCGTGAATTACAACGGCAAGCGCGTGGATCCGAGCTCGATCGATTGGAACCGCGTCAACATGGCGGCGATCAGCTTCAACCAGGCGCCGGGGCCCGACAACGTGCTCGGCAAGGTGAAGTTCGTCTATCCGAACCCCTATTCGGTCTACATGCACGACACCATCAAGCAAGGGCTGTTCGACAAAGAGATGCGCTCAGAAGGGCATAACTGCCCGCGTGTGGAACATCCCGGCAAGATCGCCGCCGTGATCCTGGCCCAAGACCAGAATTTTCCGCAAGCCGAAGTCGATAAGCTGCTGGCGAGCGGCTATAACGC
>JBAUOI010000312.1:0-2897 GCA_049579665.1 Methyloceanibacter sp. | reverse complement strand
ACGCGGCCGACCGCGACGAGCACGACATCGCATTCGAGCGTCTCCGGCTTGCCGCCTTGCGCGGGCTCGAGCGTGAGTTTCAGACTCTTGCCCTCGGCGTCGACGGAAGCGACTTTGACCCCGAGCTTGAAGCTTAGGCCCTGCTTGGTCAGAACCCGCTGGAGCTGCTTCGCCACCTCGCCGTCAAGCCCAGGCGCGACGCGGTCAAGCATCTCGACCACGGTGACTGCCGAGCCGAGCCGCGACCAGACCGAGCCAAGCTCGAGCCCGATATAGCCCGCGCCGATCACCACCAGCCGCTTTGGCACTTGCGGCAGCGACAGCGCGCCGGTCGAGGAGATGATGCGTTTCTCGTCGATGGCGATGCCTGGCAGGTTCGCCACCTCGGACCCCGTGGCGATGGCAATCGCCTTCGCCTCCACCACCTGCTTCTCGCCGTTGATGAAGGTGACCTCGACCTTGCCCGGCCCCAGGATGCGCCCGGCGCCGTGGAAGTGATCGATCTTGTGCTTCTTCAGCAGGAAGGCGACGCCGTCGACATTGCCTTTCACGCCCTGGTCCTTGAAGGCGAGCATGGCGTGGAGATCGAGCTCAGGCTTGACTTTGATGCCCATGGCGGCGAAGCCGTGGCCCGCCTCCGCATAAGCCTCGCTCGCATGCAACAACGCCTTTGACGGGATGCAGCCGACATTGAGGCAGGTGCCGCCATGGGTGGCGCGCTTCTCGACCACGGCCACCTTCAGCCCGAGTTGCGCCGCGCGGATGGCGCAGACATAGCCGCCGGGCCCGGTGCCGATAACGATCAAATCGTAGCTCATTGAGGCTCCCTGCCGGTCATTGTTCAGGCGTCAGAGTTTCTTCGCCAAGGCCCGCATCCCAAAGCCCGCTCAGGCTACCGTCCTCGGCGAGCGCATAGACGACGGGGGTCGATGAACCCCAGTTCACCGTCAGGACATTGCCGGTCAGCGTGCCGCTGCCCTTATAGCTCGCGCTGCCGACCTTCCAGCTCAATTGATAGACCTTGCCGTGCCTCGTGATTGTGACAGTGCCTTCATAGGCGCCGCCATCGGCATTGCGACCCTCGACCTTGTATGATCCAACGGCAAGGGTCACCTCGTTCGGCGCGGCGCTGGCGACGGGCTGTAGCGTCTCGGTCGCCGAGCCGTCGGCCCATTCGCCGTCGAGCGCGCCGCCGTCGCCGAACGTGTAGATGACCGGATGCTTGTCGCCCCAATTGACCACCAGCATCTTGCCGGCGAAATGTCCGGTGCCGTGAAACACCTGTTTGCCGATCCACCAGGTGAGCGCGAACTCGTCGTTCTTTTGGTTCAGCGCCACCATGCCCTGATACTGGCTGCCGTTCGGATTGGTCCCGTTCACGCGATAGATGCCGGCAAGCTCGGGCTTCTCTGCAGGCGCTTGCTGCGGAATGGGTAGCGGCCTGACCATGGCTTCTTGCTGTGGACTGCCGCTTGCATTCGGCGCCGGCGCATCGGGTGAAGACGCGGTTGCATCCTTCGGTCGGAAGACGAAATCGCCAAAAAAGGTCGATGAGATCCAGGGGATCTGCTCGCCCTTGGTTTCCTGATAGACGCCCTTCAGCGTGCGCTTGAAGGTCTCCTCGATGTTGAGATTGGGGGTGGTGATCGAAGTGGCGAGATATTTGGTGTAGGGGCTGTTCGCGCCTTCGCCGTCGAGCGCCACCGCGCCCGGCGAGGTGGAATAGGACACGAACAGGCTCTCATTGGAGTCGATGCGGGACAGTCCGCGCGTGGCGCCCTTGTTGATCGGGTTGTTGCGGCAGGCATCGAGCACGACGATGTTGAGCCCGTTGCACGCCGAGGCCATGGCATCGACGATCTCGGTGGCGGTCACCGCGCCGGTCTTGATGTCGCTCTCGCCCCTGATATGGCCGCCGACCGGAAGCAAATAGTTCTCGCCGCTCATCTGCACGCCGTGGCCGGCGAAATAGAACAGGCCCACGCCACCCTTCTGCTTCAAGGCATCGCGGAACGCGGCGATCGCCTTTTGCATCTCGGCCTGGTCGGCGTCGGTCTCCAGAGTGACGGCGAAACCCGCCTCTTCCAAGGACTTGGCGACGGCTTTGGCGTCATTGATGGGGTTGTCGAGGGCGCCAAACGAATAATCGGCATTGCCGACGACCAGCGCCGTGCGCGGCTCGGGCGCTTGCGCCTGGGCGAGCGTAAGCGTGAAGAGAAGAGCGGCGAGCCGAAGACAGGCGGGTACCAGACGCATCGCGCCGCCAGCACAGCAAACCGCGGAGCCGATTTCAAGGGCTGGGTCGCGGCTCGGTTATCGAGCCCGGGTGGTTACAGATCGAGAACGAGGCGTTTCGGGTCCTCGATGGCTTCCTTGATGCGCACCAGGAACGTCACGGCCTCCTTGCCGTCGACGAGGCGGTGGTCGTAGGAGAGCGCGAGATACATCATCGGCCTTGCCACGATCTGCCCGTCGCGCACCACGGCGCGTTCCTCGGTACGGTGCATGCCGAGAATGCCCGACTGCGGCGCGTTGAGGATCGGGGTCGACAGCAGCGAGCCATAAACCCCGCCATTGGAGATGGTGAAGGTGCCGCCTTGCATCTCCTCGAGCGCGAGCTTGCCTTCGCGCGCGCGTTTGCCGAAATCGGCGATCTGCGCTTCGACCTCGGCGAGGCTCATGGCGTCGGCGTTGCGCAGCACCGGCACGACCAGGCCGCGCTCGGTGCCGACGGCGACGCCGATGTGGTAGTAGTTCTTGTAGACGATGTCCTCGCCGTCGATCTCGGCGTTGACGGTTGGGATCTCCTTCAAAGCCTGAATGCAGGCTTTGACGAAGAACCCCATGAAGCCGAGCTTGACGCCGTGGCGGCGCTCGAACAGCTCCTTGTACTGGGC
>JBAUOI010000311.1:0-3272 GCA_049579665.1 Methyloceanibacter sp. | reverse complement strand
CGTCGCTGTCATCCCTCGACGGTCTGAGTAAAGCGTGGGGATCCGGCACATAGATTGCCATCCGCACCCGCATGTTGAGCCTGCCGCTGTCGTAGAGCCGCCGCCACACGGCTTCCTCCGCCTTGGTCACGAAAGCATCCATGAGAGAGGTGATGCCGAAGGCCGACATCCCTTTCAGCTCGGCAGCCGTGAGGTCAGCCATTTCCTCAACCGAGGGCGCGGGAATCTTGTTGGCGACGAGGATCGAGGCGCTGTCGGTAAAAGCTCCGGTCGGCGTGCCAGAAGCATCCCGCCCGATTTTGCCGCCGGGTGGATCGGGCGTTTCGGCAGAGACGCCGATCAGCTCGAGCCCGCGGCTACTGACCCACGCTGTGTGTCCGTCATTGCCCCAGAGCACGAGCGGCCTTCCCGCCTCGATCTGGTCGAGATCCTTCGCCGTCGCTGCGAAACCGTAATTGTCGAGCTGCGCCGCCTCGAGCCATTCATCGGCGCCGCCTTCAGCCTTTGCGAGGCACGCCTGGATCACGGGCTTCAGCGTCTCGATGGTGACTTTCACGCCGGCAAGGCTGCATTTGGCGTTGTCGACGGCGCCAACGATCGGATGGATGTGCGTGTCGATGAGGCCGGGCAGGACGAGCTTGCCGCCAAGGTCGACGACCTTGGTCTTAGGCCCGATCAGCGTCTCCACGTCCGCGTCATCGCCAACCGCCAGGATGGTGTTGCCGGAGAAGGCGATCGCCTGCTCGATCGAGCGCGCCGAATCGGCCGTGTAGATTTTCCCGTTCCGGAGAACGACGTCGGCCTTGCCGTCCTCGCCGGCTGGCGCGGAAGCCAACCATAGACTCGCAAGCAGCGCGGCAAGGCCCGCCGCCGCCACGGGCTTTGCAATCAACCTCAGCGCAGTCATCGTTCTTCACCTCCCCCAAACTGCGATAGCGCCATTACGTCACCTCCGCCCGAGCAGGACCTCCTTGGCCTCGTTGATCCGAGCCGCGAGATAGGTCGAGCCGCCCTGGTCGGGGTGCATCTTCATCATCAGCTTCCGATGCGCCTGCCTGATCTCCTCTTCGCTGGCATCGGCGTCGACCCCAAGCACGGCGTAAGCCTCCTCTTCGCTCATGCGGTTGGCGTTCGCCCGGGCGCGGCGCGGGCCTGCCTGCTCGGCCGAAGCCTGCGCATCGTCGCGCCTGCCCGGCAGGCGCCAATCGAGATAGGCTTCCATCAGTGCCGCTTCCGGCGCTCCCTCGCGATGAAGCTCTGCCAGAAGCTCCATCGCCTCTCGGTCGCTGAGCGTGGAGAGCGTACGGCCGGCAAACCGCCCGGCGAAACATTTCCCGTCCATCTGCCCGCTGTCATGGTCGAGCTGCATTTCGAGTCTGTCGGTGCGGATGTCGGATTTCTGTCCCGGCGTCTTGCTCGAGGAGCTGAACGGACCGCCGACCCCGAGCCAGTTGCCCCGTCCCAGCAGCGACAGTCCGAACACGGCGAGCGGAATGGCAAGCGGCAGCGCGCCGCGCACGAGCAGGAACCCGGCCGCGGCGAGCGCCGCGACGCCGCCTGCCTTGCGTACCACGCCCGCGAGCTTGCGCGGGTTAGCGAAAGTGATCTGCCGCCCGGCGATGAGCAACAGGACCAGAAGCGCGCAACCGGCCAGGAAATACGCCATGGGTCAGGCCGTCAGCCGAGCTGCTCGAGGAGACGCAAGGCCACGCCGCTCTTCATCTCCTCGCTGAAATCTTTCAGCGCCTTGCGGCCGCCCGCGGCGTAGACCGCGACTGCGGTGAGAAGCTCGCGCAGCTGCCTCGCCGAGCCTGCATCGAAGGGTGCATAGGCGCCGCGCGAGAGCCGGGCGATTTCCCTGAAGGCACGGTCGGCCTTGGCGTCGCGCCCCTCCTGAAACACGAACACCGGCGTACCGATCATGCCGAGCTCACCGGCGAGTCCGGCCAGCCGGTCGACATCCTCCTCCATGGCATCGCCGACATAGACCAGCGCGTTGACCTTGGCGGCCGCGCTCTCGCGCCGCGCATGGGTCAGCACCTTGCTGATTTGCGTGAAGCCGCCGGCGCAGAACACCTGGCGCATCAGCCGCGCCAGCGCATCGGGATCGCCCACCCATTTCGACGCCTGGCACTCGTTATAGCCGCGGAAATAGACGAGCTGCACGTCGAGCCCGCCCACGGCCTTCACCGCTTTGAACATGTCGGCCTGGAGCTCGAGCGCGAGGTCCCAAGAAGGCTGGCGGCTCATGGTGGCGTCCATGGCGAAGATCAGCCGGCCTTGGCCCGAGCCTGACGGTTCGAGCGCCCGCACATCCTTGAGGAAGGCGTCGATCTCCGACCGCGTCGATCGCTGTGAAGCGACTTCGCCTTTCGCTGTCTTCGCCGGGGCTTTCGGCTCGGCCATTCTCTTGCAACTCCGAGAGCAGATGGGGTCTGCTCACGCTATAGATGGACCCTTAACCGCCCAGGAACAATGCCGGATCAGGCCTCGTCGCTGCCGGCGGCGAGCAGGGTCGCATTGCCGCCAGACGCGGTGAGATCGGTCGAGCGGACCCGCTCCAGCGCGAAGGCTGCGAGATAGTTGGAACCGCCCGCCTTGGGACCGGTTCCGGACAGGCCTTCGCCGCCGAAGGGCTGCACGCCCACCACAGCGCCGATCTGATTGCGATTCACATACATGTTGCCGACCTTGACCCGCTCGGCGACCAAATCCGCCGTCGCCTTGATCCGGCTATGCAGGCCGAGCGTGAGGCCGTAGCCCGTGGCGTTGATCGCCTCGCAGACATCGCCCAACCGGTCGCCGGAGAAGCGGACCACATGCAGGATGGGGCCGAACACTTCGCTGGCAAGCATCGAGCTCGACGGGATCTCGTAGATCGCCGGCGCGACATAGCTGCCGTGCACCTGCTCCTCGCCTAACGGCAAGTCGAGTAGCTCGCGCGCCTCTTTCCGCATGCGCGCCTTGTGCGCTTCGAGCGCGGCGCGCGCCTCCTCGTCGATCACCGGTCCCACATCGGTGGCGTAGTCGAACGGGTCGCCGATCTTGAGCTCGCGAGCCGCGCCGATCAGCATGTTCAGCGTGGCGTCGGCCACGTCGTCTTGCAGGAACAGCACGCGCAGCGCCGAGCAGCGTTGACCGGCGCTGTCGAAGGCCGATGCCAGCGCGTCGTCGACCACCTGCTCCGGCAGCGCCGAGGAATCCACGATCATCGCGTTGAGCCCCCCGGTCTCGGCGATGAGCTTGGCGATCGGCCCGTCGCGCGCGGCGAG
>JBAUOI010000310.1:0-1972 GCA_049579665.1 Methyloceanibacter sp. | reverse complement strand
GCTTCCCAGTCGGCCTCGACATCCTCGCGGAATTTGTCGATGCCAAGCTGATTGACGAGGATCTTGATGCGCGCCTTGTGGATGTTGTCGCGGCGACCGTGCAGATTGTACACGCGCAGGATCGACTCGATGTACGAGAGCAGATGCTCCTTCGGCAGGTAGGCGCGAATTTCCTGTCCGACATAGGGCGTGCGGCCAATGCCGCCGCCGACCAGCACGCGGAAGCCGTTCTCGCCGTTCGGCCCGCGCACGATCTTGAGGCCGATGTCGTGGAAGGCGATGGCCGCGCGATCCTCTGCCGCGCCTGAGATGGCGATCTTGAACTTGCGCGGCAGCCAGCTGAATTCGGGATGCAGCGTCGACCATTGGCGCAAAATCTCGCACCAGGGGCGCGGGTCCTCCAGCTCGTCATTGGCCGCGCCGGCAAACGGGTCGGCGGTGACGTTGCGCACGCAATTGCCGCTGGTCTGGATGCAATGCATCTCGACCTCGGCGAGCGCCGCCAGCACGTCGGGAATGTCGACGAGCTTCACCCAGTTGAACTGCAAATTCTGCCGCGTGGTGAAATGGCCGTAGCCGCGATCCCACTTGCGCCCGATCATGGCGAGCTGGCGCAGCTGATTCGGCGACAGCACCCCATAGGGAATGGCGATGCGCAGCATGTAAGCGTGCAGCTGGAGATAGAGTCCGTTGCGCAGGCGAAGCGGCCTGAACTCATCCTCGCTCAGCTGTCCGGCGAGCCGGCGCTCGACCTGATCCTTGAACTCCGCCACGCGTTCGCGCACGAAAGCGTGGTCGAACTCGTCATAGCGGTACATCGTACCAATCCTTGGTCAAAGTGGTGCGGTGCGCGGCGCGGATGCGCTCGCGCACGGAAAGCGGATCGACCGCGCCGTCGTGCAGCGCGACGTCCATGGGATAGACGGCGACCACCACGCGCGCCTTGACGGCTTCGGCGGCCTGCGCTTCGAGCGCCGCGACCTCACCCTCGGTCTCAGCGATACGCGCGCGGCCGATCTCCTCGGTCCAGCTTCCGTCGGACGCGAGATAGACGACGATGCCGTCTGTGAGACGGTTGGCGGTGACGACGCTAGGCACGCTTCAACTCCTCCGCCGCCAAGATGTCCTCGATCACGCCCGAGGCGGGCAATCCGGCTACCTCGCCGAAGATCAGCACCGCGGGGCTCTTCAGCCCGAGCCGCTCGGGATTCGCGGCGAGATCGGCGATGGTCGCCAGCACTCGGCGCTCGTCCTCGCGGCTCGCATTCTCGACCGCGAGCACCGGCAGGTCGGTTTTGAAGCCGGCGGCGATCAGCTTGGCGGCGATATGGCCCGCGGTGGTCACGCCCATATAGACGAGCAGCGTGTTTTTGCCGCCCGCGAGCGCCGCGAGATCGAGATGCTCGAAGCTTGGCTCCTCGCCGCCCACCTCGTGGCCGGATAGGAAGGTCACGGTGTGGGACACGTCGCGATGGGTCAGCGGGATTTGCAGGCTGGCCGCCGCGGCGATGCCGGCGGTGACGCCGGGCACGATCTCGATGGCAATGCCTTCGGCGCGGAGCGCATCGAGCTCCTCGCCGCCGCGGCCGAAGATGAACGGGTCGCCGCCTTTGAGGCGGACCACGGTCTGGCCAGCCTTGGCGCGGGCGATCAGCCGGGCGTTGATCTCCTCCTGCGGCACGCTATGCGCGCCCTTGGCCTTGCCGACCGGGATCAGCTCGGCCTCCCGCCGCGCGTGATCCAGCACGCCCTCGCCGACCAGGCGGTCGTAGAAAATAACATCGGCGGCTTTCAGCGCCCGCACCGCCTTCATGGTGAGCAGCTCGGGATCGCCGGGTCCGGCACCGACCAACAGCACGCGGCCACGCTGAACCTCCGTCTCCGCCGCCTCCTCGATGGCGGCGCCGATCAGCGCGCGGGCCTTGGCCTCATCGCCTTCGAGCATCGCCTCGGCGGCGGCGCCTTCGAACAC
>JBAUOI010000309.1:0-2049 GCA_049579665.1 Methyloceanibacter sp. | reverse complement strand
ACAGAGGGGCGAGGGGGCTCGGTCCTGGACAAAGGCTCGGCGCGTCGAGGCGCAAATTGCCGATTCTTTTGAATGCGAAGGGCGCCCACCGGCGCCCCCGACGCCGCGCCTTTGGAAGCGGCCATTTGTGCCAAGCTAGGCCGGCTTCGGCTTGGATTGGGACGTTAGCCAAGGTCGCGGCAGCCCCCGCGGCACTGGCATGATTATTGAATTTCACCCTACCGGGGTTTGAGTTGAGGGTAATGAGTCATGAAGTCACGCGACGCACTGATCCGCTTGAAGCGCTTCGATGTCGAGGAGAAGCGGCGCAAGGTCGCCGATATCGAGGCGATGATCGGCGAGTTTAACCATATGGCCGTTGATCTCGACCGGCAGATCGCCATCGAGCAGGAGCGCGCCGGCATCTCCGACGTCAACCATTACGCCTACCCGACCTTTGCCAAGGCGGCGCTTCAGAGGCGCAACAATCTGACCGCCTCGGCCGCCGACCTCGCGGCCAAACTCGCGGCGGCCAAGGGCGAGCTCGACGAGGCATGCGAGGATCTCAAGAAGATCGAGCTGCTCGAGGAGCGGGACGCCGAACGGATAAAGCTCGAGCAGGGGCGGAATTCGGCCACCGAGCACGACGCGGTCGGCGCCCACCGCGTGGCGAGCTGATCGAAGGACCCTGGTTCGGCAACCTGCCGCGCGCGGCAGGTACCGCCGAGCAAAGCCATCTTCGATCAATCGCCCATTCGCCAGCACGCACGCGGAGACTCTGATGCCGTCTTTCGACATCGTCTCGAAAACCGACCTCGAGGAGGTCGACAATGCGCTCGCCAATATGACGCGCGAAATGAGCCAGCGCTACGATTTCAAGAACTCGCAGTCACGCATCGAACGGAACGGCGCGGAGATCACCCTCAATGCCGACGATGACCTCAAGCTCAAGCAGATGCATGAGCTGCTTCAGGGTCATCTCGCTCGGCGGAAGATCGACGCCGGGGTCATCGACTACAAGACTGTCGAAAAGGCCGCCGGCCAGGCGGTGCGGCAGAAGGCGCTGATCCGCCAGGGCATCGACCGGGAGCTGGCGAAGCGCCTGGTGAAAGAGGTCAAGGATGGGAAGTTCAAGGTGCAGGTCACCGTCCAGGGCGACGAGCTCCGAATCTCGGGCAAGAAGCGCGACGATTTGCAGGCGGTGATCCAGCACATCAAGGGGCTCTCGGTAGAGCTGCCGCTGCAATATGTGAATTTCCGCGACTAGCCGCGGGATTGCGGAGCATTTCCGCGGGGGGATGAGCGGTGCCACGAGTTTGGGCGTCGGTTTTGCTGTTGAGCGCGGCGGCGGCTTGCGCGGCGGGATGCAGCAGCTCGCATTCCGGCGGCGCGGCCTTAGGTTCGACCGAGAGCACGGGCGCCGTGCCAGCCGCCCCCGGAAGCCGAATGGCCATTGCGGGCTCACGGGCGGTCGACGCCTATGTTCTGCTCGGCGGCAGGATAAAAAGCTGTTGGTTCAATGCCGACGCGCCGCTTTTGCCGAATCACGTGTATCGCGCCAAGGTCAGCGCCGACGGCAGCAAGGTGCAAATCACCATCCATGAGAAAGAGGCGCTCGGGCGTCCCGGCCTTTCGACCTACGCCATCGATTTCCGGGAGGAGGGCAGTTACACGGTGGTGAGCACCGAGAATCGCAAGATGCCGCCCGAGCTCGCCGCCAAGATGCAGTTCGACATCGCCCGCTGGAAGCGCGGCGAGACGAATTGCAGTCGGGCGATGCCGCCGGTGGCCGCTTCGACCAATTCGCGCCAATAGAAAGTGCGATGGCCGGGACGAGCCCGGCCATGACGCAACGAGGGTGCTGAACGGAGAGGTTAGCTGCCGCGATATTCCTGGACGCGGGTCGCGCGCAAGCCGGGAAGGCCGTGCTTGTCGATCGACCGCTGCCAGCTCAGGAACTCGTCGACGGTCAGCGTGTAGCGCTCGCAAGCCTCTTCGAGGCTGATCAGGCCGCCACGCACGGCGGCAACCACCTCGGCCTTGCGGCGGATCACCCAACGCTTGGTGTCA
>JBAUOI010000308.1:0-12066 GCA_049579665.1 Methyloceanibacter sp. | reverse complement strand
GCTTGGCCATGCCGGCTTCGAGGTCGCAGCGGCGACCGGCGTCCTTCTCGCGCGCAGCGAAATAAGTGAGCTGGCGCGCGATCAGGATCTCGGCCGCCATCATCGCGAGCTTGTCCGAGACGCGCGGGAAGTTGACGATCGGCTTGCCGAACTGGATACGCTCCATGGCGTAACGCAGGCCGAGATCGAGCGCCGATTGCGCCACGCCGATGGCGCGCGCCGCGGTCTGGATGCGCGCCGCCTCGAAGGTCTGCATCAGCTGCTTGAAGCCCTGGCCCTCGACGTTGCCAAGTAGATTGGCGGCGGGAACGGCGAAGCCGTCGAAGGAGATATCGAACTCCTTCATTCCGCGATAGCCGAGCACCTCGATCTCGCCGCCGGTCATGCCTTCGGCGGGGAAGGGATTGTCGTCAGTGCCGCGCGGCTTGGGCGCGAGGAACATCGACAGGCCGCGATAGCCCTTCTCCGTGGGATCGGTGCGGGCGAGCACGGTCATCAGATCGGCACGGGCCGCGTGGGTGATCCAGGTTTTCTGCCCGGTGATGCGATAGACGTCGCCGTCACGCACCGCGCGGGTCGAGAGCGAGGCGAGGTCGGAGCCCGTGTTGGGCTCGGTGAATACCGCCGTCGGCAGAATCTCACCGCTGGCGATCCTTGGCAGCCATTCCTGTTTCTGCGCGTCGGTGCCGCCATTCAGGATCAGCTCCTCGGCGATCTCCGAGCGGGTGCCGAGCGAGCCGACGCCGATATAGCCGCGCGACAGTTCCTCTGAGACGACGCACATCGCCTCCTTGCCGAGGCCGAGTCCGCCATAGTCCTCGGGCAGCGTCAGGGAGAACACGCCGAGCTCGCTCATCTGCGCGATCAGCTCCATCGGCACATATTCGTCCTTGAGGTGCCAGTCCTGCGCGTGCGGCACGACCTCGGCTTCAGAGAAGCGGCGCATCTCGTTGCGGATGTCCTCGAACGTCTCATCGAGACCCGGATCGCCGTAGTTGGCTGCGGCAGCGCCCTGCGCCTGCTTGATCAGCTCGACAACGCGGGCGCGGGCTTCGGGCGTCGAGCTTTGCATCAGCGTGCGCACCGACGGCGTGAGAAAGGCCGCCTGGTCCGCGTCCTTGACGCCGAGCTCATAGAGCCGCGCCATCTCGCCCTGGCTCATCATCACGCCGCCGGCAAGCTGGGCGGCATATTCGGCCGCGCCGATCCGCACGAGCAGGCTCTCCATCTCCCCGAACCGGCCCTCGTCCTGCATGCGCTTGGCATAGCTTGCGACCTGCGTAAGCGCCTCGGCATAGGTGGCGATCCAGGCGAGGCCATGAGCGGCGCGCTGCTCGCGCTCGAGCGCGGCATTGTCGATCTTGCCGCCGGAGGAGACCTTGGCAGAGACGGCTTCGATGGCGCGATCCCGCAAGCCGGCGGCGGCTTTGGCCGCATCATCGAGGAGAGGCAAAAGCTCGGGCGCAGCCGGCGACACGCTGCCCGTGACGGTTTCGGCGACAGTCAAAATCTGGCTCCTGGCATAAGGTTCAAGGGTTTCGGGCACACCGAAGCGTGCTCCGCGTCAGGAGTCAAACCTGAATTCTAGGCAACGCCTGGAGGCGCCTAGGACGGCCTTGTCGCCTCGCCCTCGACCACCGTCTCCTGCACGATCCCCGACCACGACCTGACCGGCTCGGCCGCCGAAGCTGGCTCGGCCTGTTGTCTCGCGGTTTCGACTACCGCGGCCTCGACGATCTCGAGCGGCCTGACGGTGGCGAGCAGCTCATCGAGCTTGTTCAGCGCCACATAATATTTGCTCGCCTGAAGCTGCTTCTCGACATCTGCACGCAGCTCCAGGATCGCATCGACCAAGTTCTTCTTGACCAGCGGATTTTGCATTGGACTGCCCCTCTTTCGCGCAGCCTCCATCATACGCCCGTACAAGTACGGAGCTGCCAAACCCCCAACTGCCGAAGCGCCGAAACTGTTCCTGGCGCGACCATGAGCCGTGCTCATCGCGAGGATGAGGCATCTTCAATGCCGTTGTTCGAAGAGCGGGCTTAGATGTTGAACGGAAACGAAGTTGAACGAATTCGGAGGATGCTATCGTGAAAGGTCTGAAGACGCTCGTCGTCGCTTTGGGCGTCACGTTTTGGCTGCCGCCAGCAGCCCAGTCCGCGGAGAATTCAACTGAACCCGCTGAGAAATCAGCGACTCCCGTTCGGATCAATGGCGTGGAAGCACGCGGCATCGCTGAGGCCCGGGTTCCAGCCCTCGCGAGCCGCCCAGTCGATCGCCGTCTCGACCTCCGAGAACGGCATCGTCTCGATGCGGTAGTCGCGTTGCGGCTCGCCCATTCCGTTGCCGCGCGCGCTTGCGGCTTGGACGCCTAGCCGCCGTGCATCTGCTTGCTCGCCTCGAGCACGTCCTCGAAGGTGCGCAAGCCCGTGCAAGGCGCGCTGACGAGAACCGCCATGTTGCCCGGCCGGTGCTCGTTCTTCCACATGCGCATATGCGCCTTGGGGATCTGCTCCCAGGGGAAGACCTCGCTCATGCACGGATCGATGCGCCGCTCCACCACGAGCTTGTTGGCCGAGCTCGCCTGCAACAGATGGGCGAAATGCGAGCCCTGGATGCGCTTCTGATGCATCCACACATAGCGCGCGTCCATGGTGAGGTTGTAGCCGGTGGTGCCGGCGCAGAATACGACCATGCCGCCGCGCTTCACCACGAAGCAGGAGACCGGGAAGGTTGCCTCGCCCGGATGCTCGAACACGCTGTCGACATTCACGCCCTTGCCGGTGATCTCCCAGATCGCCTTGCCGAAGTTGCGCGTCTCCTTCAGCCAGACGTCATACTCGGGCGTGCCGACGGTCGGCATCTGGCCCCAGCATTTGAACTTGTTGCGGTTGATGACGCCCTTGGCGCCGAGCGACATGACGAAGTCGCGCTTGTCGTCGTCGGAGACGATGCCGATGGCGTTGGCGCCGGTGGTGGCGCATAGCTGCACCGCCATCGAGCCGAGACCGCCGGACGCGCCCCACACCAGCACATTGTGGCCGGGCTTCAGCGTGTGCGGCCGGTGGCCGAACAGCATGCGGTAGGAGGTGGCGAGCACGAGCGTGTAGCAGGCGGCCTCTTCCCAAGTGAGATGCTTCGGCCGCTCGAGCAGCTGGCGATCCTGCACGCGGGCGAATTGCGCGAAAGAGCCGTCGGGCGTCTCATAGCCCCAGATGCGCTGCGACGGCGAGAACATCGGGTCGCCGCCGTTACATTCCTCGTCGTCGCCGTCGTCCTGATTGCAGTGGATGACGACCTCGTCGCCGACCTTCCAGCGTCTGACCTTGGAGCCGACCGCCCAGACGATGCCGGACGCATCGGAGCCGGCGATATGATAGGGGTTCTTGTGCACGTCAAGCGTCGACATGGGCTTGCCCAGCGAGGCCCAGACGCCGTTGTAGTTGACGCCGGCCGCCATCACCAAAACGAGCACCTCATGCGAGTCGAGCTCCCAGGTTGGAAGCACCTCGACCTGCATGGCCTCATCGGGAGGACCATGCCGCTCCTTGCGGATCGCCCAGGCATACATGTTCTTCGGCACATGACCGAGCGGAGGGATCTCGCCGATCTCGTAGAGATCTTTGACGGCGCCCGCGGGCGCGGCTTGGGTGACTGCGGCTAGCGACATCTCATTCATCCGACTTGTTTCCCCCAGGCGAGACACTTGTTAGGGATGTTTTTGCACTGCGGTAATTGTCTGCTATTCATCTCGCGACTGCAACATATTTGCGACTGGCACCCTTAACGCGCAAAAGCGCCCCAAAGGCGCCCTTGCTCCGCCCAAAAATCTTCACCTTTCGGCTCAGCCGCCGACGGGGCAAGGAGCCCTAGCAAAAACCGAAGCTCCTGCCCAGGGGATGGAATCGAGTCGTGGAAAAACATCGCAACCCAGGCATAAGGCTTGGCGGTCGGGACCAAACCTTCCGTCTAAGAGCGCTTGAACGCGGAGGTTCAAGCGTGCATTTGCGATTGGGTGAGGAGATGAGGGTACGGTTGCCCAAGCCCTTCGAGCGTGCTTCGATGCAAGTCAAGCAAGACAATCGAGCAAGACCATGAGCGGAACGTCACCCAAGCGGGACAAGCCCTGGCTGTTCCGCACCTATGCCGGCCATTCCACGGCAACGGCGTCCAACGAGCTTTACCGGCGGAACCTCGCCAAGGGCCAGACGGGACTCTCGGTCGCCTTCGATCTGCCGACCCAGACCGGCTACGACTCCGACCACCCGCTGGCGCGCGGCGAGGTCGGCAAAGTGGGCGTACCGATCTCGCATCTCGGCGACATGCGCAGCCTGTTCGAGGGCATCCCGCTCGCCGAGATGAACACCTCGATGACCATCAACGCCACGGCCGCCTGGCTGCTCGCGCTCTATGCGGCGCTCGCCGAGGAGCAAGGCGCCGACAAGGCGAAGCTCACCGGCACGGTGCAGAACGACATGCTGAAAGAGTATCTCTCGCGCGGGACTTACATCTTTCCGCCCGCGCCGTCGCTCAGGCTGATCAAGGACGTGATCGTCTACACGAACCGCGAGATGCCGAAATGGAATCCGACCAATGTCTGCTCCTACCATTTGCAGGAGGCGGGAGCGTCGCCGGCGCAGGAGCTTGCCTTCGCGCTGGCAACGGCAGAGGCCGTGCTCGACGAGGTGAGAGGCTCCGGCGAGGTGCCGGAGGAGGATTTTGCGCGCGTGGTCGGCAGCATCAGCTTCTTCGTCAATGCCGGGGTGCGCTTCATCACCGAAGTCTCGAAGATGCGCGCCTTCGTCGATCTGTGGGACGAGATCGCCGAGACGCGCTATGGCGTGAAAGACCCGGCGCTGCGCCGCTTCCGTTACGGCGTGCAGGTGAACTCGCTGGGACTGACCGAGCAGCAGCCTGAGAACAACGTCTATCGCATCCTGTTGTCGATGCTGGCGGTGACGCTGTCGAAGAAGGCGCGCGCCCGCGCCGTGCAGCTTCCCGCCTGGAACGAGGCGCTTGGTCTGCCGCGGCCCTGGGACCAGCAATGGTCGCTTCGTCTCCAGCAGATCGTCGCCTACGAGACCGACCTGCTCGAATATGGCGACATCTTCGACGGCTCGGTCGAGATCGATCGCAAGGTCGAGGAGCTGAAGAACCAAGCCCGCGCCGAGCTCGCCAAGCTTCAGGCAAAGGGCGGGGCGGTGGCGGCCATCGACTACATGAAAGAGGCGCTGATCGCCTCGAATGCCGCGCGCGTCGAGGCGATCGAGAAGGGCGAGCAGGTGCTCGTCGGTGTCAACGCCTATACGGAGACCGAGGCGTCGCCGCTCTCCGCCAGCGGCATCGAGGGCATTCAGACCGTGCCGGAATCGGTCGAGATTGGGCAGATCGCGGCGCTGCAAGCCTGGCGGCAGCAGCGCGACGACAAGGCGGTGCGGCAGGCGCTGGTCGATCTCAAAGCTGCCGCCGCCGAGGGCCGCAACATCATGCCGCCGTCGATCGCCGCCGCCAAAGTCGGTGTCACCACCGGCGAATGGGGCCAGGTGCTGCGCGAAGTGTTCGGCGAATATCGCGCGCCGACCGGCATCCACGCCAAGCACACCATCGACGAGGCGCGGCTCGAAGAGGTGCGCCAGCTCGTCAAGCAGGTGTCCGGCAAGCTCGGCCGCACGCTCACTTTCGTGGTCGGCAAGCCGGGCCTCGACGGGCATTCCAACGGCGCCGAGCAGATCGCCGTGCGCGCGACCGATGTCGGCATGGACGTGGTCTATGACGGGATCAGGCTCACCCCGGCTGAGATCGTCGAGCAGGCGAAGCAAGCGCAGGCGCATGTTGTCGGGCTCTCGATCCTGTCGGGCTCGCATGTGTCGCTGGTGCGCGAGGTGGTGCAGCGCCTGCGCGAGGCCGGGCTTGGCGACGTGCCGGTCGTGGTCGGCGGCATCATCCCCCCTGACGACGTGAACATCCTCAAGCAGTGCGGGGCGTCGGCGGTCTATACGCCCAAGGACTTCCAGCTCAACGACATCATGACCGGCATCGTCGAACTGGTTGACGCCAAGGCCGAAGCGCTGGTGCAGGTGAACGTGCCCGTGCCGCCGTTGCGCGCGCGGGAGAAGGTGCGCCTGTGAGCCGCCTCGTATGCGCGATCGTAGCTGCTGTTGCGCTTACAGGCGCCGCAAGTTCCGGCTTCGCCGCCGATCAGCCCCCCTGCCCGCAAGGCGGCATCGCCTCGGGCAGCGACAGCGTCATGGTGGAAGGCAAGCAGGCGGCGCGGGTCGGCGACGCAACAGGCTGCGGCTCGACCGTGATCGAAGGCTCCGCGGACGTGTTCATCAACGGCAAACCGGCGGCGGTGCAGGGCGATGCCACCGGTTGCGGCGGCTCGATCGTCACGGGCTCGGCGAGCGTGTTCATCAACGGCAAGCCAATGGCGGCGTCGGGCGACGCGGCCCCCTGCCCCGGTAAATAATCCACATATTGCATCCCCTCGATCTGATCGCGGCGATGACAGCGTCGGAGCTTTGCCGCTAGACTGGCTGAAGTCGCGCTTGTCAGGAGCGCCTGGCCACGGGGGACCCGATGAATATTCACTTGAGCACGCCGCGCAGGGAGACCTTTATCGTCTCCGTCGTTATCGCCGCCCTTGTCGTCCTCGGCATGATCGTGCCGCTGCCGTTCTTCACGGGCTACGCGCTCGGACTTCTGCTGATCGCTTATCTGATCCTGCTCGCGGGCGTGCTGGTCGATGGCCTGTGAGCCTGGCGCGGCCGCGTAGCTAGCCCTTCACCAGCCTGAGCACCGGCTCGTCCTTGGCAGCGCCGAGGAAGGGAGCGAGCGCGGCATAAAGCTCGCGGCCGCGGATCGGCTTCGACACGTATGCGTCCATACCGGCGGTGAGATAGGCGCCGGCATCGACCTTAAGCCCGGTGGCGATCAGCGCCACGATCGGCACCTGCGAGGACGGCGCATGCAGGGTGCGGATGCGCTGCGTCGTTTCGATCCCGTCGAGGTCGGGCATGGCCGTATCCATCAGCGCCAGATCGTAGGACTTAGTCGCGAGGTTCATCAGAGCGGCGGTTGCGCTTGCGGCTACGTCATGGGTCAGTCCGAATTCATCGAGATACGAACCGATGAGCATGCGGTTCACGGCGTTGTCCTCGACCAGGAGGACATGGCCCGAGAGCAGCCCTTGCGCGGTCGCGTCCTTGCCCGCGTTGGCCGCCGGCGCGTTCATCTGCGCGCGGCCCGCGGGCAGCGTAAACCAATAAAGCGTGCCTTGGCCGACAACGCTTTCGCAGCCGACCTCGCCACCCATCAGCGAGGCAAGCTTCTTCGCAATCGAAAGCCCGAGCCCGGTCGAGCCCGTCTCGCCAGCGAGTTTCTTGTCGATCTCGACAAAGGGAAGGAACAGCCGCTCCTGTACGGCCTTGCTGAGACCGACGCCGGTATCGGTGACGTCGAACCGCAGCACCAGCCGGCCGTCGACCTCGCTCGCGCTCGCATAGAGGCGCACCGAGCCGATCGAGGTGAATTTGAGCGCGTTGTCGACGAAGCTCATCAGCACTTGCCGCAGCCGCGCGGCGTCGCCGACGATGTAGCGGGGGCAGTTCGCGCCGATGTCGACGCCGCCGGTGAGACCCTTCTCGTTGGCGCGCGCCTGCAACACGGCGCCGACGCCCTGGATCAGATCGTGGAGGTCGAAGTCGGTTTGCTGGAGCTCCATGCGCCCAGCCGCGAGCCGCGAGAAGTCGAGCACATCGTTGAGCACGCCGAGCAGACTGCGCGAAGATTGATAGAGTATCTCGGCATAGCGCGCTTGCGTCGGGTCGAGGGGGCTGGCCAGGAGCAGCTCGGCCATGGCGGTGACCGCCTCCATGGGCGACCGCAGCTCATGGCCAACCATGGCGAGCAGGTCTGACTTCGCCTTGTCGGCCGCCTCGGCGGCCTCGCGCGCGCGCCGCTCCGCGGTGAGCCCATCGACAAGACCCTGAATCTGCGCGAACAGATCGTCAGGCCGAAAATCCTCAGGTCGCATCACCACTTGCCCCGCCCCTTTCCAAAGGCGGCCAGGATGGCAGAGATCACTTAAAAGTCGGCTAAATTGCCGGGTCGAACTCGCAACAACTGGCGGGAAAATCGGGTTCATTGGTCATTCGCCGGATCAGGACCGAAAGAGATTTGAAGCAAGGCGTGGCTGCGCTGGTCGGCTCCTGCGCGCATATGGCGAAGGTGCATTCCCTGTCCGGCGATCCCCCGCTACGCCGCCGCCCGGCCGGTTTCGAGGGGCTTTCCCGCGTGATCGTGGGCCAGCAGCTCTCCGTTGCCAGCGCCAATGCGATCTGGGGGCGGCTCGAAGCGCGCGTGGAGCCGTTTACCGCGGCGTCATTGTTTACCGTGCCGGACGCCGAACTGCGCGCCGTCGGCCTGTCGACCGTCAAGACGGCGACGCTCATGCGGCTCGCCGAGGCGATCGCATCCGGCGCCCTCGACCTCGATGCTCTGTCCGATGCTCCGGAAGCTGCCATTCATCAGCGCTTGACCGAGATCAAGGGCATCGGACCCTGGACCGCCGATATCTACATCCTGTTCTGCCTGGGACGGCCTGACGCCTGGTCGCCGGGCGATCTTGCCCTACAGCATGCGGTGAGGGATGCGCTGGATCTGGACGAGCGGCCGACACCCAAGTCGATGGTCGAACTCGCCGAAGCTTGGCGCCCCTGGCGCGCCGTCGCCGCGCGGCTGCTCTGGTCCTATTACGCTTGGCGACGCCGCAAGGGCTAGACCATACCGGCCGCGCTCTAGTGGCGACAAAACAGCCTCTCATGCCTTACAGAGAGGGGCATGA
The DNA here is from genome assembly GCA_049579665.1 of Methyloceanibacter sp. Classification (GTDB taxonomy): domain Bacteria; phylum Pseudomonadota; class Alphaproteobacteria; order Rhizobiales; family Methyloligellaceae; genus Methyloceanibacter. The sequence goes on along the minus strand of JBAUOI010000308.1, from coordinate 3,221 downwards.
TCGTATGTTCCTGCACCATGATCACCTCCCAGGATATCGCCGAAGCGGTTTCCGCGCTCCGCACCAAGGACCCGCTGGTGGTGCTCACACCCGGCCTGATCTACCGGCAGCTCGGCAAGCGGCCCTCTTGCGGCAGCTGTCTGCCGCTCATCACCAAGCTGATGGTGTCCTATGACGAGGAAGGTCCGAGCGCCGCAAGCGGCGGCACGCGGCGACCGGTCGAGGACACCTAGCTTGCGCGTCAGGAACAGGTCATGATCAATGCAAAGGTTGAGAGGAGGACAGGAGTATGAAGGGCAATCCACGGGTCATCGAATATCTCAATAAAGCGCTGACCAGCGAGCTCACCGCCGTCAATCAATATTGGCTGCATTACCGGCTGCTCGACGATTGGGGCTACACCAAGCTCGCCAAGAAGGAGCGGGAGGAATCGATCGAGGAGATGCATCACGCCGACAAGCTGGTGACGCGCATCATCTTCCTCGAAGGCTTTCCCAACATGCAGCATCTCGATCCTTTGATGATCGGCCAGAACGTCAAGGAGATCCTCGAATGCGATCTCAAGGCGGAATATGGCGCCCGCGCTCTCTATATGGAGGCGCGCGCCTGCTGCCGTAAGGAAGAGGACTATGTGTCGATGGACCTGTTCGAGGAGCTGCTCGGCGATGAGGAAGGCCACATCAACCATCTCGAGACGCAGCTCAATCTCTTGAACGATATCGGCGCGCAACTTTACGGTCAGCTCAACGCCCATTCCGCCGATGATGCGCCGTCGGAGGACGCTTAGGCTGAATGGCGCTGCCCCTCGACGGACCACGATTGCCGCCGGCGGCGGGCGGCGCGCCGCGCCAGCTGGTGGTGTTCCTGCACGGCTATGGCGCCGACGGCAACGACCTGATCGGGTTGGGACGCGAATGGGCGCGCGTGCTGCCGCACGCGGCGTTCGTCTCGCCGCACGCGCCGGAGCCGTGCAGCATGGCGCCGATGGGCCGGCAATGGTTCAACCTCACCTTCCGCGATCCGGGCGAGCTGGTGCGCGGCATCAGCCACGCCTCACCCAAGCTCGAGGCCTTTCTCGACGCCGAGCTGAAGAGGCATAATCTCGGACCGCGCGCGCTGGCGCTGGTGGGATTCAGCCAAGGCGCGATGCTGGCGCTCGGCGTCGGGCTGAAGCGTTCGCCCGCGCCCGCGGCGATCGTCGGCTATTCGGGCGCTCTCGCCACGGTCGAGTCGCTGCCGCAACCAGCAGGCTCGGCGCCGCCAATCCTGCTGGTGCATGGCGACATGGACGAGGTCATTCCGGTCGATGCCATGTACATGGCCCGCGAGCAGCTTGCTCAAGCCGGCCTGCCGGTCGAGTGGCACGTGGCTGAAGGCATCGGCCACGGCATCGACGGCGAAGGCTTGCGGCTCGGCGGCGCGTTTCTGAAGCAGGCCTTCGCCGCGACGGCTCAGCTCACCCAGGGATCGTAAGTGCCGAAGGTCCAGACCTGGTCGCGTCTCGACGCCTCGCTTACCGCTGGTGCTATCGCCATTGCGGTGAACACGGTGCTGCTCGCAGGGGCGGACGCGATCGGCTTCACCACGGCGCGCGGCGGACTGCTCCGCCTGCTAAAGGACCTCGCCGCGCAAGCCGCTCCGCACGTTGGTCTCGCCGACACTTGGAACAATGTGCTCGCGCCGGCGACCAGCGGCGATCTCTTCCGCAACGTCTTCCATGTCGTGGTCGGTCTGCTGATGGCGCTGTTCTACGCCTATATCCTCGAGCCGATCCTGCCAGGCAAACCCCTGGTCAAAGGCCTGCTCTATGCCCTGATGGTTTGGCTGCTGAACGCCTTCGTTGTGTTGCCGGCGATCGGCGAAGGAATCGCCGGGTCGCGCTATCTCGGACTTCCCGGCATGATCGGCTTCGCGGTTATCCACACGGTCTTCTTCGTCCTTCTGGCGGTGCTCTATGCGCGTTTCCGTCCCGCCGCCCACAGCATCTAGGGCCCTTCACATTCCCGACATGCCCCTATAGTATGCCGCCCGTTAGGAGGATGGACCCGAGTGCGACGGGCTAGAGAAAGGGATTTCTCGCCTTGAACGTCGCCACCGCATCGGCCGCCCCCGGCACGTTTCCCGCGCTTGTGCTCAACGCCGACTACCGGCCGCTGTCTTATTATCCGCTGTCGCTCTGGGGCTGGCAGGACGCGGTGAAGGCCGTGTTCCTCGAGCGCGTCAACATCGTCTCCGAATACGATCGCGCCGTCCGGTCCCCCTCCTTCGAGATGAAGCTGCCGAGCGTGGTCTCGCTCAAGACCTATGTGCGGCCGGCGCTCTATCCGGCCTTCACCCGATTCAATGTGTTCCTGCGCGATCGCTTCACCTGCCAATATTGCGGCGACGACCAGGATTTGACCTTCGACCATCTCGTGCCGCGCTCACGCGGCGGCATGACCCGCTGGGAGAACGTCACCACGGCCTGCGCGCCGTGCAATCTGATGAAGGGCGGCAAGCTTCCAGCCGAGGCGAAGATGCATCCGGCGCTGAAGCCCTATCGACCCACGGTGTTCGAGCTGCATCGCAACGGCCGGCTGTTCCCGCCGAACTATCTGCACGAAAGCTGGCTCGATTATCTCTACTGGGATACCGAACTCGAGCCGTAATCCTTCCCGTCAGAACCGGGTCGTCAGGTTCGTCAGCCATTCCGGCGAGGCGTCGACCAAGGCCGCCTCGAGCCGCTTGTCGAGCCCGGTCGCGATCAACAGTCCGATCGCCAGCAGAAGCACGCCGAGCAGCGTCTTGCCGCCTTTGCCTGCTTCCAGGAGACGACCGCGCCAGCGCTGCATCGCCTCGCGCGAGAGAAAGCCGAGCAACATCAAGGGCAATGCCGCGCCGATGCCGAAGGCAAGCATGGTGATCGCAACTTGGCCGAGATTTTCGCCCTTGGCGGCGAGCAGCGAGGCGGCGCCGAGAGTCGGCCCGACGCAAGGGCTCCATACCGCGCCGAGCAGGAGGCCGAGACCGAACTGGCCGGCGAATCCCGTCGCGGCGAAATTGTCGAGATAGCCGCCCGCCCATTGGCTGACCGGACCCGCGGCCACGGCGAATTGCTCTTGCAGCCGCGGCACGAGCAGCAGCGCGCCGACGCCGATCAGCAGGATTGCGGAGATCGTACGGAACAGATCCGCGTCGAGACCCATCGCGAAGCCGATGGTCGCGACGAACAGGCCGATGAC